>NZ_QUGN01000023.1:0-455 GCF_003479085.1 Clostridium sp. AF19-22AC
CGAGGGCATAACCAAACAGGGTGATAGGAAGTGGATGGAAAAGATTCTTTGTATGCAGTTTTGAAGGTACACAGCTATAGTTAATATTCCTCGATAGCTCAGTGGTAGAGCATTCGGCTGTTAACCGAAGGGTCGTTGGTTCGAACCCAACTCGGGGAGCTTGTAGACCGTGAGCACTACTTACGGTCTATAAAATTGTTATGAATAATTAATTAAGGCTCCGTGGTCAAGCGGTTAAGACATCGCCCTTTCACGGCGGTAACACGGGTTCGATTCCCGTCGGAGTCATTTAGTTTTGGATATTTGGTGATTTAGTTTCATACGCCGATGTGGCTCAATTGGCAGAGCAGCTGATTTGTAATCAGCAGGTTATCGGTTCGAGTCCGATCATCGGCTTTGTTCCTTTATGGGACATAATACACGTGGACCTTTAGCTCAGTTGGTTAGAGCAATCG
>NZ_QUGN01000023.1:465-91582 GCF_003479085.1 Clostridium sp. AF19-22AC
GTTCCTTTATGGGACATAATACACGTGGACCTTTAGCTCAGTTGGTTAGAGCAATCGGCTCATAACCGATCGGTCCTGGGTTCGAGTCCCCGAAGGTCCACTTTTTTAAATAAGGCCCAGTGGCTCAGTTGGTTAGAGCGCCGCCCTGTCACGGCGGAGGTCGAGAGTTCGAGTCTCTTCTGGGTCGTTGACATCGGAGTAAAAAAGATGTATAATCTTTACCGATGGATAATTAAATAGTATGGGATCTTAGCTCAGCTGGGAGAGCATCTGCCTTACAAGCAGAGGGTCATAGGTTCGAGCCCTATAGGTCCCATTTTGCAGTATGTAATGTACTGCAAAGAAATGCCGCAGTGGCGGAACTGGCAGACGCCCGGGACTTAAAATCCCGTGGGTAGTGATACCCGTACCGGTTCGATTCCGGTCTGCGGCATTATTTATTTTCACCGACGTCCTTATTTGATAGGGGCTGTCGGTGTTTTTATTTGCACTATTGAGGTGAAGAGGATGAAGCAAGAGACTATACAGGGATGTAAAATAGAATTAATGTATCTTTCTAATGAAAATATACATTTTCATCAGGATCTGGAATTGCTATACGTTGTTGAAAATGGAGTTTCTGTTAAAGAGGAACAGGAGTATCAGATTGGGAAAGATGATATTGCAGTCATAAATCCAAATCAACACCATACACTTTTTAACTGTTGTAATACGATAGTATTTCGTATATTGATTCCCTACCGGCTTCTAAGAAAGCTGGTTAGAGATGAATACATTATATTCCGGTGTAACTCTGTGCTGTACCCGTCTCAGGAGGATAAAAAACTACGAGCTCTAATAGAAACGTTGATTTTGCGGTATTTAAATATTGAAGAATCAGATTTGAGTGAGATGGCCAGTATTTTATTTCAGATAATACACCAGTTGTCTGCTAATTATAAACTAGATAAGAACAGCATGAAGTTGTATGTGAAAGAACATATGAGTGAAAAGATTGACCGGATTTTAAATTATATTCATCACCACTATTTTGAGACCTTGAGTCTGACTGATGTGGCGGATCATTTCCAGGTATCGGAGTCATATCTTTCACGTTATTTCAAGAATAAGACAGGTCAGAATTTTGTGAATTATTTAAATGAAGTGAGAATTGAGAATGCGGCTAATGAACTTTGCCAAACCGACGCAACAATTACAAATATTGCTGTGGATAGTGGATTTTCTACTCCTTCAGTTTTAAATCGTATCTTCAAAAAGAAGTATGGGATAACCCCTTCGGAGTTTCGAAAACGGATGGAAGAGTTTACTCATAATGAGAAAATTGAAAATGACAAAGTAGAAGAGTTAAGAAAAAACTTATATGAAAAAATTGAGAATAGGGAAGAAGACCAGAATATTAAGAAAGTGGCAATCAAGGTACAGACAAACCATGTACAGTGGATGAATCACAATGAGATTATCAATATAGGGGAGGCTTCGTGTGTCAGTGAAGCTGCTATACAGGAACATATTTTATTTTTGAAACAAGTTTTGGACATTAAGTATGTTAGGATATGGAATCTATTCTCGGAAAAATTTATGATTTCCACAGATTTTTCCGGGAAAAATTTTAACTTTGAATCACTTGACCGCATCTTTGACTTTTTTGTACAAAATAAGATACTGCTTCTGCTAGATTTTGGTAAGCGTAATCGTGTGATTATGGCAGGGAGAAATAATGAGCTTTATTCTGCCAACATGCAGTATAATCTGAAAACGATAGATGAGTGGAAGAATCTGATGGAACACCTAATCAAACATCTGATTAGAAGATATGACAAGGGTGTACTTGAGAAATGGATCTATGAATTTCCCTGGAATAAAGAGCCATATTATGAAAAAGATTATGTATATATAGATGCATATGAGGCCGGCTGGAAAATCATTAAGTCTAATCTGGGGAATGGGAGGGTGGCAGGACTTAGCCCGCATGGAGAAATCAATGAAGTACAGTTTCAAAATGTAATTCATGATTTGAAGACCCGGGGGATTTTTCCAGAAATATTCACAGTGAAAATTTTTGCTGATTATTCTCATAAGATGATGGAAGATTATTCTTTGCAAATGGGAAATGACTATTTGTATGCCAGAAAGTATATGGAAAAGGTACATGCTTTGCTTAAAAATGAAAACATAGAGTGCAAAATATGCATCTCAGAGTGGTCCAATAGTGTATCTAACCGTAATATTCTACAGGACAGTTGTGCAAGGGGAACGTATATTATTAAGTTCATTTTAAGTATTTGGAAGCTGGCGGATATGATTGGTTTCTGGCATGGTTCAGATGCTGTTGATACTTTTTACGATTCAAGGAAGCTGATATATGGAGGAGGGGGACTCCTGACTAAGGATGGAATCAAGAAACCATCTTTTTATGCGTTCGAATTTATGAAAAAGTTAGGCAGGGATATCCTGCGGATAGGAAATAATTATATTGTAACAAGAGATTCAGCGAATACCATTACGTGCCTGTGTTTTAATCACAGGGATTATAGTTATTATTATTACCTTAAGAAAGAAAATGAACATTTAGATTTATCCAAAGTGTTTCAAAGTGAGGAAAAGGAGAAAATTGAATTTACTATTGAAGAACTGGATGACAACAAGGAGTATATGATAAAAGAAGAAGTTATCAACAGTCATTTTGGAAGCATTATGGATGAATGGAGGCTGCTTGGAAATCAGGAAGAATTGGGAAAAGAGGAAATTCATTATTTGAAAAATATTTGTATACCAAAAATTTATATACATCATGAGAGAAGTGAAAATCATAAGATTAAATTCCAAGTTGAACTAGAACCGCATGAAATGAGAATGGTTTATATCAATGAATATTAGAAGAGATAGAAGGTGCAAAAAATGGAAGCTGTTTTTTGCACCTTCTATTTGTTTTTATTTAAAATTAGCAAAAAATGAAAAGCAATTTAAATTTTAAAGGAAAGTCAAATAAGTTTTATTTTACTATACTTAATATATCAAAACAAAGGAAAAGAAAGGAAGTAAATGATATGGAAAAACTTTCTAAAAAAAGTATTTTCAGTTATGGGCTGGGGGACATGGCGAGTCAGCTCGTATGGAGCTTTGTGGGAACATATCTCACTGTGTACTATATGGATGTTGTAGGACTTGCGCCTCTGGCTGTCTCAACAATTTTAATGGCTGCAAAGATTTGGGATGCAATTAATGACCCTATGATGGGGGGAATTGCAGAGAGAACGCGTACTAAATGGGGGCGTTTCAGACCGTACATTCTATTTGGGGCCCCGTTCCTTGGGTTGTTTAGTGTATTAACATTTACATCTCCATTTGGCAATGGTACAGCAGGCATTGTATGGGCTATATTTACATATATTGGGGCTGGTATGCTGTACACATTGGTTAACATCCCTTACGGTGCAATGGCGGGTGTAATGACTACACATGACAGTGACCGGAACAAATTGAATTCTATAAGAGGGATTGGGATGCAGGTTGGTATGATGACGATTAACTTTGCATCATCCATCATATTGGTCAAGATTTCAGGAAGTACAGAACAGATTTCAGGAAGTAGTTATACGATTGCAGCGATAATTTTTGCAGTAATCTCCCTGCCTATGTTTTTTATGGTGTTTAAGAATTCAAAAGAAGTCATCATGCCAAAAACCAGCACGGAAAAAGTTTCAATTGTAAAGAATTTAAAAGTAATTTTTACAAACAGGTATCTTATGATCATTGTACTTACAATGCTGCTGCAAATGACAGGAAACATGGGACGCATTGGTATTATGGCATTCTATGTGAGAGACTGTCTGGGTAATTTTACATTGATGGCACTTCTTATGACACTGCCTTCAATTGGAAGTATTATTGGTAATATTATAGCACCTTATTTAATCCGCAAACTTGGAGCGCATGGTAAAAGGAATGTTCTGGTTGCCAGCCTGATTGGTAAGGGAATTGGTCTTATCTGGATATTTATGGTGCCGTTCGACAATATCAAGATGGTGATTGCTGCCCATGTCTTCTTTGCGATTGCCGGCTTTGGATTCCCGTCTACATTGTCAATGGTTGCGGATTCCGTAGATTATCAGGACTTAAAGACAGGAGTACGTTCAGATGGTGTTGCATATGCTTTTTATGGACTGGCAACAAAAGTGGGAAATGCCCTTGGCGGTTCTATCGGAGTTATGTTAATGGCCGCATTTGGTTATGTTGCAGGTAAAAATATTACATCAACAGCACAGCATGGAATTAATATGGCGGCTAACCTTGTTCCGGGAATCTTCTTTATTGCTGCGGGACTGCTTCCACTAATATTCTGGAAGCTGACTGATAAAGAGGCAGACGAAATTAGAGAAAAGATTGCAGTACGCAACGCAGCCGAATAAAAAGTAAAACTAAATATCTGAATAAAATAACAGGAGGCAGTGATTATGAAAAACGGAAAATTACAGGTGGCGGTTATAGGATGTGGGGGAATTGCAAACCAAAAACACTTCCCGGCATTAAGTAAGCAGACAGACAAATGCGAGATTGTGGCATTTTGTGATATTTTGGAGGAACGTGCAAAGGAAGCAGCAGATAAATATGGAGCTGACAATGCAAAAGTATATACAGATTATATAGAACTGTTAAAAGATGCAGAAATTGATGTAGTACATGTGTGTACACCAAATGTAGCACACTGTCCAATTACAGTTGCAGCTTTTGAGGCAGGGAAAAATGTTATGTGCGAGAAACCTATGGCAGCAACAACAGAAGATGCACAGAAGATGATGGATGCGTGGAAAAAATCTGGTAAAAAGTTTACAATCGGATATCAGAACCGTTTCCGTACAGATGCTCAGGCACTAAAGAGAGCCTGCGAGGAAGGGAAACTCGGAGATATTTATTTTGCTAAAGCACATGCAGTAAGAAGAAGGGCTGTTCCTACGTGGGGCGTATTCCCGGATAAATCAAAACAAGGTGGCGGACCGTTAATTGATATCGGGACACATGCGCTGGATATTACATTGTGGTGCATGGACAACTATAAGCCAAAAACAGTGACTGGTTCTGTGTTTGAAAAATTAGGACATCTTCCGGAAGCTACAGAAGGCAATATGTTCGGACCTTGGGATCCGAAGGCATATGAAGTAGAAGATTCTGCCTTTGGCTATATCAAAATGGAAAATGGAGCGACAATTTTCCTTGAATCTTCATGGGCTTTGAATGTAAAAGATTCTCGTGAAGCAGCAACTACTTTGTGCGGGACAAAAGCAGGGGCAGAAATGATTGGCGGAATGAGTGGAAAGGCCTATGACCTGGTTATCAATGAGACAACAGGTGGAATTTTGACGGAGGAACATATCTCTGATACAGGCGCTGTTGCATTCTTTGAAGGGAATGGAGGCGGAACACCGGCAGATAAAGAATGCAAGCAGTGGCTGGAAGCTATTTTAGAAGATAAAGAGCCTCTTGTAAAGGCGGAACAGGCATTCGTTGTAACGCAGATTCTTGACACCATCTACAAAGCGGCAGCAGAAGGCCATGAGGTACAATTGTAATAATATGATGGAAAAATAGGAGGCAGTTATGTATCAATACAATAAAAAAGGGCCCAAAAGGGGCGTTGCATTATATAGCTATTCAGCTGAATTTGGAATAAGCAAAAACTTAGAAGATTGTCTGGAAGATATGTTTGATATGGGGGCACATGGTCTGGAAATTCTGGCAAACACTCATATTGAAAACTATCCAAATCCGACAGATGAATGGGTGGAGGAGTGGTTTAGACTGTTAGATAAATATGAGATAGTACCTGTGGAGTATGGCAACTGGATCGACTCCCATGTACTTGGCCATAGAGATTTAACAACAGAAGAGTCCTATGAGATGCTTAAGAGGGATATGCGCCTTGCTGCCAGGCTTGGGTTTACAGTAATGAGAACAAAGATGCCTGTCATATCAGGTGATCTGGAACCAGTAAAGAACTGGCGCGAGATTATTAAAATGGCTCTTCCACTTGCGGAAGAATTAAATATTAAAATGTGTCCGGAGATTCATGCACCGACAAACTTAAGCAATAAGCTGGTGGCGGATTATGTGGATTTCATAGAACAGACAGGAACAAAACATTTTGGGTTAAACATTGATTTTGGTCTGTTTCGTAACTTTTTTAAAGAAGGCGAACGCAGGCAGCCAGGATTTGTTGCAAGTAAACCAGAGGATATTATTCCATTACTTCCATATATATATTGCTGTCATGCAAAATTCAACAATATGAGTGATGATTTTGAAGAAACAACCATTCCGTATAAAGAAATTATTGAGATTATGAAGGTACATAAATGGGACGGGTATTTACTGAGTGAGTATGAAGGCCATGATAAGTACGACAAAGGGTATGAAGTAGGACAGACACTTAGAAAGCATCACATTTTACTTAAAAATTGTCTGGGAGATTAGGAGGTAAACAATGTTAGAACGGGACGTAATTCAGTCAATTGGGTTTAGGAATGTAGAAGAGGCAGGGGCTGTTACTGGGTTTCAGTTTAAGGTCAGACTTCCGTATTATAGAGGAATATTCTTAAGTCAGCTGCGGCCGGGAACGCTTTTCGTAGATGGGGAGCGTTTTGAAAGAGAAGAGATTATCTGGAATATTAATGGAAAAGATTTTACATATGAAGAAATGAAAACAGATATGGATACTCATTGGAGTGTTACAAAGCCTGCAGTTATTAAAGTGAAAAAAAAGGATGGACTGGCGCAGGGGTATCATGACCTGACACTGGGATTTTGCTTCACATCATCCTACATGCCGCCGGTTATGCAGGATGCATTGGATCCTGATTGTGAGAGTAAAATTTCAATGCCGGAATTTGGTCATCATGTTAACCAAAGAAGGCTGTTAATTGTTTAGAGGTGAGAGGGATAATGGAAGACATTAGAATTGGGATTATAGGTCACGGTTTTATGGGACATGAGCATGAGAAGATGCTTACCGTTATGGATGGCTACCGGGTAGTTGGAATTTCAGATATAGATTTGAAGCAGCTTGAGGATGTGAAGGAAGGTATAAAAAGATATCATTCAAACGAAGAATTGTTTCAGGATCCGGAGGTACAGGTTGTGCTGATTGCCGCGAACAACAACCAGCATCATGACCTGGCTTTGCAGGCAGCAAGAGCGGGAAAAGACATAATCTGTGAGAAACCGGTAGCTATGAATCTGGAAGAACTGGACGATATGATGAGGATAACGCGAGAGTGTGGGGTGAGATTTACTGTTCACCATCAGAGAAGGATGGACCCCGATTTTTGTACAGCAAAGGCGATAGTTGATCAGGGAACACTAGGCGATATCTATACTATTAAAAGCAGCTTGTACGGGTTTAACGGCAACATGCATGACTGGCATGTATATATTCGTGAAGGCGGCGGAATGCTGTATGACTGGGGTGTACACCTGTTGGATCAGATTTTGTTTATGATGCCGGAAGCAAAACTGACTAATGTTTACGCGGATATTCGTAATGTCATTAATCATGAAGTGGATGATTACTTTAAGATTCTTATGCGGTTTGATAATCATATAACAGCAGAAGTAGAGCTGGGAACTTATTATTTGACAGATAAGATGCATGACAAATGGTTCGAGCGCCATTGGTTTATCGGTGGAAACAAAGGAAGTGCTTATCTCGATGGATTCAGTCCGGAAGGGAAAATTGTGCGAACGGCGGGCCTGCTGCAGAATGCAGGCGATAAAAGAACCATGACGGCAGCAGGTCCTACACGTTCTTTTGGACCTCCGCCAGATGGAAAGATTCTGACTGAACCTGTTCCAGAAGTAAACACAAATCATAAAGATTATTTTGAAAATTATAGAAAAGCATATTGGGGTGAAACAGAATTTTTGGTTCAGATTCCTGAGACGAGAAGGGTGCTTGCCCTGATGGATGCAGTTAGAGAATCTGGTCGCACAGGTCAGTCTGTCATTTTTGAAGCATAGTGAATTGAAAGCGGTAATTGACATTTATTTTTCATTTAATTATACTGTACATAGTACAAGGGGGTATAGTTTACGAACTATGCCTCTTTTTAATGAAAAAAAAGAAACGGGGTAAACTGCAATGATTAAATTAAATGACTATTTATATTCTGGTGATACAGTTATTAAGATCTTGTATAAATACATGGAGGACCTTCGGGAATCTGCAAGGCGGACACATAATCCGGTTGACCTGATGCACTGCAACTTTTTAATTCAGATTGCAAACCTTCTCGAACATAATGATTTTCTGACATCTCAATCACAGCGCCTCAGGGAATTTTATAAGTTTATGGCGACAGAGTACCCGTATCTGGCGTTTACCTTTAAAGGGAGGATAAAATCTTTAATCAGGGCAGAGGCAAAGTTTAATGGATATGTCGTGGAATATATATCAGACTATTATCATGAGCATGGGATGTATCCTCCGGTTCCGGAACTGAAGAATAAGCTTAGCTGTTTCCGGGATTTGATTGCCTACAGAATTGTAATTTCTATGCCAAAATGCCACCTTGATGAGGAGACAGATGTGGAAACGGAAGAAATAAAGTATCTATATGAGATTGCAAATTACCTTCCGGAGTTTCTGGAAGAGCGGGGTTTTACTGCAATTGTTTCCGGCAGTCAGGTGGAAAGGAAATCAGCCTTTCTAAAAGAATCTGTGCAGCCTTATTATAAAGACTATATTGCGAATGTAAACAGCTCCGGCTATCAGTCACTTCACATTACTTTTTATGATAATAGCGCCCGCTGTTATATCGAAGTTCAATTGCGCACGAAAGGGATGGATGATTATGCTGAAATAGGCCCGGCAAATCATCTGTGGTATGAAAAGCGGCAGGATAATGAGCGCGCAGAAAGAAATGCTGTACCGGCCGGGGAATGTATATATTTTGATGAGGCTTACGAGAGGGTTGTCCAGTTACAGCAGCTGGAGCTTTCAAAGATTGACGTCAATATGTTTTCTGCCGCAGATAACAGCCTGATAAATGATGGCTGTGGATTATACCGCGGCAGGGTAATTCTGCCTTATGAACATTTATCCAGATTTCAGAATGATTTAATTGACTAATACAACGGGCAGCTTCTCTGCCGCAAATGATTGAAACACCCCTGTAATAATCTGCTGCCCTTTGGAATTAGGATGGGTACCATCTTCGCAGATCAGATCGGATATTGTACCATGTCTGAGAAATGCTGACCGGATATCAATCAGCGGCACATGTTCGCTTGCAGCCAGGGCTTCTACGGCAGAAGAGTATGTGGCCTGATGGTCCGAGATATGGCCAATTGAGCCGAGCCATTTCATAACATTTTTCTTATTAAGGTTCTGGCACCACCAGTTGAAGAACCGCTGGGGGTCAAGCGGAGGCAGTGTGGTCAGTATTGGCAGAATGCCTCTGCTTTTTAATGTTTGGATTAAGCAGGTATACTCTTCGATGAACTGCTTTAAAGGCGTATTGGGAGAAAAATCTCCTTCCGGGTTCTCTGCAATTTCCGCCCATTTATAATCACAGTCGTTTCCGCCAAAATCCATGACAACGGCGTCACAATTCAGACCGGTATCCAGTTTTTTCAGAAGGATACGCGCACCTTTGGTGACAGTACATCCAAAACGTGAGTCATTTTTTATGGACAGAGCGTATTCGCGGCTTAACATATCGAAATCGATGTCATTCTTCGTCTGATATTTCTTATTGACCGGATTGACCTGAATTCCTTTTAAGATAGAATCTCCAAGTACTTCTATATTTTTTATACTTTTCATAAACATTACCTTCCTTTAACACGACATGTAGTTTTGATAACTACATTATATAATTTGAAAAACCCCTCGTCAAGGGCGTGAGTTAAAAAAGTAAAAAAATGCCGGAAACAAAAGTCATCCAATTCCAGGAATTGTATGTTCTTTTGTTTCCGGCACCCTAAACTTTATTCTTCGTCAGAAGTATCCTGCAGTGCGAGGTATCCCTGCTCGCCTGTACGGATTTTTACAACATTTTCTATATCATAGATAAAGACTTTTCCGTCTCCGATCTGTCCGGTATGGAGCACGGACTTCGCAGTATCGATGACTTTCTGGACTGGTACGAGGCTGACTACAATCTCGATCTTGACCTTCGGAAGCAGATTCATATCCATTTCGACTCCACGGTAATAAGCAGTAGAGCCTTTCTGCACGCCGCAGCCAAGAACATTGGTGATGGTGATTCCTGTCACTCCGATTTCATTCATGGCCTGCATGAAGTCTTCCAGCTTGTTGCGGCGTGTAATGATGACCACCTTTGTCAGCTTGTTTGTAATACTTCCATTCTTTCCTACAGCGCTGTCAGCCATGCTGCGTGCAGCTTCAGCGGGAGCCTGTGCGGCTGATGCGGATGAAGCAGAATGGGCTGTTTTGGAAGCAGTCCCCATGACATTAGGAACTGGATTCATAACATCCTGGGTAACAAAGTCCGCATAACTGCTTGTAAGGCCGTGTTCCCGGATATCCAGACCCGCAATCTCTTCTTCGGCGGATACACGAAGCCCCATTGTATGTTTAATAATCTCGAATACAATGATCATCGTTACGGCAACCCATGCAGCCGTTGCAATAAACCCGGTGAACTGAACTCCAAGCTGTGTGAATCCACCGCCTGTAAAGAGTCCCTTTCCTTCGGTGCCGCTTCCATCTGAAAACAGCCCTACGCAGAGGGTACCAAGTGCACCGCACATTCCGTGTACGCCTACGGCACCTACAGGATCATCAATGCGGCATACTTTGTCGATAAATTCAATACCAAAGACTACTACAAGACCTGCCAGAATACCTATAATAGCGGCAGAAACGGGTGATACAGTATCACATCCGGCGGTAATGGCTACAAGACCTGCCAGAGAACCGTTGAGGGACATAGATACATCTGGTTTTTTGTAAAGAATCCATGTAAGGATCATAACCGTGACAGTAGCTACTGCCGCGGCCAGATTAGTCGTCACGAAGATTTTGGAGGCGGAGACGATTGCATCTCCTTCCATAGAAACAGTTGAGGCACCATTGAAACCAAACCACGCAAACCAGAGAATGAAGACACCGAGTGCGCCAATGGTCAGGTTGTGGCCCGGGATTGCTTTCGACTTCCCGCTCTTTGAATATTTTCCGATACGGGGGCCAAGGATCTTTGCACCGACGAGTGCTGCGACACCGCCTACCATGTGGACGGCGCAGGAACCCGCAAAATCATGGAATCCCATTTCAGCAAGCCAGCCGCCGCCCCAGATCCAGTGTCCGGATACAGGATATACAACAAGGCTGATGATCAGACTGTATATACAGTATGCCGAAAATTTGGTTCTCTCGGCCATAGCCCCGGACACGATGGTTGCCGCGGTTGCACAGAAAACAGTCTGGAAAATCAAAAAGGCATAGAAAGGCACGCCGTCAGGAAGCATTCCTGCCCCATAATTTGATTCGGAAGCAATACCGGATATAGACCCGATGATTCCATTGCCTGTTCCGAACATCAGGCCAAAACCTACAAGCCAGAAGGCTGGTGTGCCGATTGAAAAATCCATCAGGTTTTTCATGATAATATTACCCGCATTCTTTGCCCGGGTGAACCCTGTTTCGACCATTGCAAAACCGGCCTGCATAAAGAAGACGAGGGCGGCGCCAAGGAGCACCCAGATTGTGTTGACAGATGAAAAAGCATTCATAGTTAATTCTCCCTTCCTTTACTACTGTTATTTCACATTTCTCTGTGCAGATACCAGAAAATCTGGTAATAAAAAGAGTGCGTATTCCCGAAAATAGAATTACGCACCCTTGCATAAAAAATGTGATGATGTCGGAGGCAAAATACTTGCTTCAATATGGCATCGTTTGATTTATGTAATCGGAAAATGACATGCATTCCCGCAATTACTGTATTTTTTCCTCTGTATGTCCTGTAATATCCATCGGATACTGCCTGTCGAAACATGCTTTACAGAGAGACAAATCTCCGGTCATAAGCTGTAAATCTTCCAATTTCATATAACCAAGAGAATCAGCGCCAATCATACTACAGATTTCCCCGGAAGTGTGCGAGGAGGCGATCAGCTGTTTATTAGAAGGGACATCTGTCCCGAAATAGCATGGATACAGAAACGGGGGCGAACTGATGCGGACATGTACGCTTTTTGCCCCTGCGCCTTTTAACATGCGTATCAGGCCTGCAATTGTTGTGCCCCGGACGATGGAGTCATCGACCAGAACAATCCGCTTCCCGTTAACAACGGAAGCTAATACATTTAATTTTAGCCGGACACTCGATTCCCGTTCCTTCTGGGTCGGTTTTATGAATGTCCGCCCTACATAGCTGTTCTTGTAGAATGCCAGTGCAAACGGGATTCCTGAAGCTTCTGAATACCCTTTTGCTGCGGGAATTCCGGAATCCGGCACACCCACGACAAGGTCAGCATCTGCAGGATAGGCGGCAGCAAGAGCGGCGCCGCCCTTTACCCGGGCATCATAGATATTGACACCATCCAGTGTGCTGTCGAGTCTGGCAAAATAAATATATTCGAAGATGCAGTGTGCATGCTGAGTCTGGCAGAGATGGCAGTTGGAGGTGATACCTTCTGAGGTAATCGTTATGATTTCACCAGGTCTGATATCCCGGATAAATTCTGCGCCGACGGCAGACAATGCACAGCTTTCAGAAGCCAGAATATAGGCATCGTCCCGCCTTCCAAGGCACAGAGGCTTCAATCCCAGAGGGTCGCGGACCCCGATGAGCTTGCGCGGGCTCGCAATGACCAGGGCATACGCACCGCGTATTTTCCCTGCTGTATGCAGGATTGCTTCTTCTACATTATGAGTATGCACCCTTTCCTTTGCAATATGATAAGCAATGACCTCTGAATCGGTTGTCGTCTGGAAGATTGCCCCGGTCTGTACCAACTCCTCACGCAGTTCCCGTGTATTGACAAGATTTCCGTTATGTGCAAGGGCCAGAGTTCCTTTGATATAATTCAGGACAAGGGGCTGCGCGTTATTAATAGAAGCGGCTCCTGTTGTGGAGTAGCGCACGTGTCCGATTCCAAGATTGCCCTGGAGCGTATTCAGTATATCTTCATTAAATACTTCGTTTACAAGCCCCATCCCTTTATGGGCATTCATATTTCCTTTCGGCCCCCTTGTGTCACATACTGCCATGCCGCAGGATTCCTGGCCGCGGTGCTGGAGGGACGAGAGCCCGTAGTATATGGATTCGGCAGCAGGTTCGCCGGAAAGAGAATAGATACCGAATACACCGCAGGCTTCTTTTATTTTAGGGTCAGAATATAAATTCATCGTTTTTACACCTCTTATAAAATATGAAAAGGCACCTTGGATAGGGTTATCCAAAGCGCCTTTGCTTTCTGGCGTATAGTATTGCACGATTTCCTGAAAAAGTCAATCCCCAAAAATTGGGGATTTACAAATTTCTGAAAATAAGATATAGTAGTTTCATAATTTTTTGCCTGCCTTAGGAGAATTGATTTTTGAAAGTTTCTCAGGGGCTGGCGGAAGATGTGAATATGATCTGCGGCAAAGGCGTCGGTAATCTGTGCTATTAACAGCACAGACTTCCGGCGCCTTTCTTGTTTCATAGGAAATGGAAAGAAATGATGGAGGTTTTTATTTATGAGAACAGAAGAAGGTCTGTACAGACAGCAGTTTGAGCATGATAACTGTGGAATTGGCGCGGTTGTGAACAGTAAGGGGATAAAAAGCCATAAGACTGTTGAAAATGCACTTAAAATTGTGGAACGGCTTGAACACAGGGCAGGGAAGGATGCCGAGGGAGAAACCGGAGATGGAGTAGGAATCCTGCTTCAGATTTCCCACAGATTTTTTTCTAAGGCTTGTAAGCAGGAAGGAATTGAGATCGGCGGGGAGAGGGAATACGGAATCGCTATGCTCTTCCTCCCCCAGGATGAGCTGGAATGCAGTCAGGCTAAAAAGATGTTTGAGATTATCGTGGAGAAGGAAGGTATGGAATTTCTGGGATTCCGCAAGGTCCCTGTATGTCCGGGTGTCTTAGGACACAAGGCGCGGGCGAAGATGCCGGATATTGTGCAGGCTTTTGTGAAAAAACCGGAACATGTCGAGAAGGGGCTTATGTTCGACAGGATGCTTTATATTGCCCGCCGGGTCTTTGAGCAGAGCAATGACACGACTTATGTGGCGTCTATGTCCAGCCGCACGATCGTTTATAAAGGAATGTTTCTGGTAGACCAGCTTCGGACCTTTTATACGGACCTCCAGGATGAAGACTACGAATCTGCGATTGCCACCGTACACTCCCGTTTCAGTACAAATACAGACCCAAGCTGGGAGAGGGCTCATCCGAACCGGCTGATTGTACATAACGGGGAAATCAATACGATCCGTGGAAATGCAGACAAGATGCTTGCCAGAGAAGAGACGATGGCATCCGACTATATGAAGGATCAGCTCCATAAGGTGCTGCCGGTCGTGGATACACGCGGATCTGACTCGTCCATGCTGGATAATACGCTTGAGTTCCTTGTGATGAATGGGATGGACCTCCCTCTTGCAGTAATGATCACCATCCCTGAACCCTGGGCGAACAATCAGACGATATCACAGGACAAACGGGATTTCTATCAATATTATGCGACGATGATGGAGCCCTGGGACGGGCCGGCATCTATCCTGTTTTCCGATGGTGACGTGATGGGGGCGGTTCTGGACAGAAACGGGCTCAGACCTTCAAGATACTATATTACGAAGGATGGAGATATCATTCTTTCATCAGAGGTGGGCGTCATCCCGGTGCCTGAGGAGGAGATTGTAGTGAAAGAACGTCTCCACCCGGGGAAACTCCTGCTTGTGGATACCGTGAAGGGACGCATCTTCAGTGATGAAGAGGTGAAAGAAATCTATGCAAAGAAACAGCCGTATGGTGAATGGCTGGACAGCAACCTGCTTGAACTGAAAGACCTGAAGATTCCGAATCAGCGTGTAGAAGAGTACCGGGGGGAAGAACTGACCAGAATGCAGAAAGCGTTCGGTTATACTTATGAAGAGTACCGCCAGTCTATTTACAGCATGGCCTTAAATGGTTCCGAGGGAACTTCGGCTATGGGGGCGGACACGCCGCTGGCCGTACTTTCTGAAAAACACCAGCCGCTTTTTAACTATTTTAAACAGCTCTTTGCACAGGTGACAAATCCGCCGATTGACGCGATCCGCGAGGAGATTGTGACCTGCACGACGGTCTATGTGGGCCGGGACGGGAATTTACTGAAAGAACAGCCTCTGAATTGCCAGGTGCTGAAGATCAACAATCCGATCCTGACAAATACTGACATGTTAAAGATTAAGAACATGAACGTGAAGGGCTTTAAGGTAGAGGTTGTACCAATCACATATTATAAAAGCTCCCGTCTGGACAGGGCCATCGACCGCCTGTTTGTGGAGGTTGACAAAGCATATAAGGACGGGGCGAACATACTGGTGCTTTCAGACAGGGGAGTGGATGAAAATCATATTGCGATGCCTTCCCTGCTGGCAGTTTCCGCAGTGCACCAGTATCTGGTAAAGACAAAAAAGAGGACGGCGCTGTCGATTATTCTGGAGTCCGGGGAGCCAAGGGAGGTACATCACTTTGCGGCGCTTCTCGGCTATGGTGCCTGTGCGGTGAATCCTTATATTGCGCAGGATACAATCAAGGAGCTGATCGATAATAAGATGCTGGATAAGGATTACTATGCGGCTGTTGACGATTATACTTATGCAGTCACCCACGGTATTGTGAAAATAGCATCTAAGATGGGAATTTCTACGATACAGTCCTATCTGGGGGCAAAAATATTTGAGGCAGTCGGGATATCGGCCGGGGTGATTGACAAGTATTTCACGGGAACAGTCAGCCGTGTGGGCGGAATCACGCTGAAGGATATTGAAAAAGACGTTGACCTGAATCACTCCCGGGCTTTTGACCCGCTGGGACTACCGGTGGATCTGGAACTCAAGAGCATGGGAATCCATAAGAGCAGAAGTGAGGGGGAGGCACACCGTTACAACCCTCAGACGATCCATACACTTCAGGAGTCTACAAAGCGGGGAGATTATGATTTATTTAAGCAGTATACGAAGATGGTGGACAGTGAGCAGAGCGGATACCTTCGCAGCCTTATGGATTTTGCATATCCGGAGGAAGGAATTCCGCTCGAAGAAGTCGAGAGTGTGGATGAGATTGTAAAACGCTTCAAGACTGGGGCCATGTCATATGGTTCTATCTCGGAAGAGGCACATGAGACGCTTGCGGTTGCTATGAATATCCTCCACGGTAAATCGAATACGGGTGAAGGCGGTGAGAGTGAGGAACGTCTGGACAGTGCGGGAAGTGAAGTGGACCGCTGTTCTGCAATCAAGCAGGTGGCTTCGGGGCGCTTTGGCGTGACCAGCCGCTATCTGGTCAGCGCGCGGGAAATCCAGATCAAAATGGCACAGGGAGCGAAGCCGGGAGAGGGCGGACACCTGCCGGCCCGAAAGGTATACCCGTGGATTGCTAAAACCAGACATTCCACACCGGGGGTGAGCCTGATTTCTCCGCCGCCGCACCATGATATTTATTCTATCGAGGATCTGGCTGAGCTGATCTACGATCTAAAGAACGCCAATAAGTATGCGAGGATTTCTGTTAAATTAGTCTCCGAGGCCGGTGTGGGAACCGTCGCGGCGGGAGTTGCAAAGGCGGGGGCGCAGGTCATCCTGATTTCCGGATATGACGGCGGAACAGGGGCGGCGCCACAGAGTTCTATCTATAATGCAGGACTGCCGTGGGAGCTTGGACTGGCGGAAACACATCAGACACTGCTGATGAACGGACTTCGTGACCGGGTTATGATTGAGACAGACGGAAAGCTGATGAGCGGCCGCGACGTCGCCATTGCGGCACTGCTCGGGGCAGAAGAATTTGGATTTGCCACGGCACCGCTTGTAACGATGGGGTGTGTGATGATGCGTGTCTGCAATCTGGACACCTGCCCTGTAGGGGTTGCCACCCAGAATCCGGAGCTTCGGAAACGATTCCGTGGAAAACCGGAGTATGTTGTAAACTTCATGAGATTCATTGCCGGGGAACTGAGGGAATATATGGCCCGGCTCGGAGTGCGTACACTGGATGAGATGACAGGCCGCACGGATCTGCTGAAGGTGAAGGCGCATGCACAAAATCCAAAAGCATCCCAGATCGACCTGAGCGCCATTTTGAATAATCCATTTGCAGCAGAAGGCAAAGAAAGAATCTTCAATCCGGATAAGGTTTACCAGTTCCATCTGGAGGATACAAAGGATGAGAAAATCCTGCTGGGAAAACTGAAGAAGGCTGTAGAGCGAAAGGAAAAAGCCACTGTCGATGTGGCCGTGACGAATACGGACCGTGCCTTTGGTACAATACTGGGGGCGGAAATCACAAGACAGCACCATCACGGACTGGATGAAGATACCATCACGGTAAACTGCGAAGGAGCAGGAGGACAGAGCTTCGGGGCATTTATCCCGAAGGGACTGACACTGAAGCTTTGCGGTGACTGTAACGATTATATGGGCAAGGGACTGTCAGGTGGAAAACTAATACTCTATCCTCCAAAACAGAGGAACTACAGGGCGGATGAAAACGTGATTGTGGGAAATGTCGCCCTTTATGGTGCGACAGGCGGTAAAGCCTATATCAGCGGTGTTGCAGGAGAACGCTTTGCCGTTCGTAATTCCGGGGCTTATGCAGTTGTGGAAGGTGTGGGAGAACATGGCTGTGAGTATATGACCGGAGGCCGTGTAGTAGTCTTAGGACGGACGGGAAAGAACTTTGCGGCAGGCATGAGCGGCGGTGTGGCCTATGTTCTGGATGAGGAAAATGAATTATATAAAAACCTGAATAAAGAGATGATTTCGATTGAAAATGTGGAGACAAAACCGGACATTCAGGAACTCCGCCAGATGATCACCGGGCATGTTGAGGCAACGGCTTCAGAGAAAGGAATGGAAATACTGGAGCATTTTGAAACATACATTCCTAAATTTAAAAAGATCATTCCAAATGACTATAAGAAGATGATAATGATAGCAGCCAGACTGGAAGAACAGGGAATGAAACCGGAAGAGGCACAGCTGGAAGCATTCAATGAAAATTTCCAGAAGGGAGGAATGTAAAAAATGGGAAAACCGACAGGATTTATAGAATATGATAGAAAATATGCAGGGATGGAGGAACCGAAAAAGAGAGTCCGGCACTTCCGGGAATTTAAGAACTACCTGCCTGAGGAAGAACAGCAGAAGCAGGGGGCACGCTGTATGGACTGCGGAGTTCCGTTCTGCCAGTCAGGCGCGATGCTTGGAGGGCTGGTTTCCGGCTGCCCCCTGCACAATCTTGTGCCGGAAACAAATGATCTCGTATATCAGGGCAAATGGAAGCAGGCGTACCTGCGCCTGTCACAGACACTCTGTTTTCCCGAGTTTACATCCAGAGTGTGTCCAGCGCTGTGCGAAGCTGCCTGTACCTGCAACCTGCACGGGGAACCAGTGGGAACGAAAGAGATCGAGCATGCCATTATTGACCGTGCATTTGCAAACGGGTGGGTGAAGCCCCAGATTCCGGCAGTCCGTACGGGAAAGAAAGTGGCTGTAGTCGGAAGCGGTCCGGCTGGACTTGCGTGTGCCCAGCAGTTGAACAGGAGGGGACACCTCGTAACTGTATTTGAAAAAAGTGACCGTGTCGGGGGCCTGCTCAGATATGGGATTCCTAATATGAAGCTGGAGAAAGAGGTCATTGACCGCAGAATCCGTCTCATGGAGGAGGAAGGGATTACATTCAAAACGGGGGTAGATATCGGAAAGGACGTGATGCCTGCCGAACTGAAGGCAGGATATGACAGAGTCGTGCTTTGCTGTGGAGCATCCAGTCCGCGGGACATTAAGGTGCCGGGGAGAGAACTGAAAGGAATCTATTTTGCGGTAGACTTCCTGGGGGCAGTGACGAAGGAACTTCTGGATTCCGATTTCGGGAAGGCGCCTTATCATCTGGCGAAAAACAAGAATGTGCTTGTAATAGGCGGAGGCGATACTGGAAACGACTGTGTAAGCACTGCCATCCGGCTTGGTGCAAAATCTGTTACCCAGCTGGAAATGATGCCGCAGGCACCCGACACAAGGACGGCAGATAACCCGTGGCCACAATGGCCCCGTGTTTTAAAGACTGATTACGGGCAGGAGGAGGCCTCGGCATTATTTGGAAGAGACCCACGTGTATATCAGACAACGGTGGCTTCGTTTACAGGAAATAAGAAAGGAGAAGTGGCACAGGCAGTGACAGTCAGCCTTAAACCGGTTAAGGATAAGAAAACCGGCAGGTTGAATATGGTTACGGTTGAAGGCAGCGAGAAAACGGTGTCTGCCGATCTTGTCCTGATTGCGGCAGGATTTACCGGGAGTGAGGCTTATGTCACAGAAGCTTTTCAGGTAGGAACAGATGGGCACAATAATGTAAAGACAAAGGCAGAGCAGTATGAAACATCCGTCCCGGGGGTATTTACCGCGGGAGATATGCACAGAGGCCAGTCACTGGTTGTGTGGGCAATCAGGGAAGGACGTGAAGCGGCCAAAGCGGTGGACACATCACTGATGGGTTATTCGAACCTATAATACGGACGGTGTCAAGATCTGTTGCATATCGTCGGGCAGCGGTGCAGTAAAACACATGTCTTCTCCGGTTATGGGATGCCGGAAGGACAGGCGGTGGGAATGCAGCGCCTGTCTGTGGATATATTCCATATCCGGGTTATAAAGATAATCACCAACTAACGGGAAACCCAGATATTTCATATGAATGCGTATCTGGTGGGTGCGGCCTGTCTCCAGCTCGAGGGAGACAAGGCTGTGCCCATTTTTTTCATCGACAACTTTATAGTGTGTCACGGCATTTTCTCCATTTTCAAAATCAACGATTCTCTCGATGATGGAACCGGATTTTCTGGATAAAGGCGCATTGATCGTTCCTTCTGGAGGTGTAACCTGTCCGCGGACAACGGCCAGATATTCCCTTCTGATTTCCTTTCGGACCGCCATGCCAGAAAGGATGCTGGAACTGAGCATGTGCTTTGCGATGACTGTGAGTCCGGAGGTATCGCGGTCCAGACGGTTTGTGCAGCGGAAGATAAAAGGCTTCCCCTGGGACTGGTAATACCATGCAAGGCCATTGGCGAGAGAATTCGTGTAGTTGTTCATAGATGGGTGAATCGGCATACCGGCGGCTTTATTGATGACGATAATATCTTCATCCTCGTAAACGATATTCAGCGGAAGCTGCACCGGGGGGATGTTTTCAGAGGACTCGGCCTCTTTTATATGGACCGTCAGAATATCACCGGTGCTTAACTTCTGTTTCAGATAGTACCATTCACCGTTTACAAGGATACTCTGCTCCATCTTCTTTAAATCCGTAAAATTCTGTCTGGAATATCCGTAATGCTTCAGATATTGTTCTATGCGCAGGCCGTTTTCCGCCTCTTTTATGTGGTAGGTTAAAACTCTTTCCATTTTGTTTCTCCGATTCTTAAACTGGCTTTAATTACCTGAATAGTATACCAGTTTCAGGGAAAGATGCATATGATAAGTTCTAAAGAAATCTTAAGAATTATATTTCGTTATTTTATTGACAATCAACCGGAAAGGTGGTATATTTCAAGACAAGCAAGTAAAAGGGAGTAGCCGAACACCGAAAGGTGGGTTTGAAACCGTCACCCGATACCGAGAGGTATCCGTATCAAATGAGATGTGCAAGACTTTTATTGCGGCAGACATGTCGTGAATAAGGGTCTTTTTTATTTCACAGAAATCTCTGAAGATACACCTGTCTGCTGCATAAGAAGAGCACCGGAAAGGAGATTCTAATGATGAGAGAAAAGGAAAACATTGTGGAAATGAATGAGGCGATTATCGCCGGGAAGAAAGCCCTGAACAGCATGAGGGCGGCGAAAGAGGCTTTGAACAGCGCCGGAAACTGGGGCGTTGCAGATTTACTTGGAGGCGGCTTCCTTGTTGATCTGGTAAAGCACTCCAAACTGGATGATGCAGGAGAAAGGCTGGAGGAGGCAAGATGTCATTTAGAACTTTTTCAATGTGAACTAAAAGACATCGAACTGCCATATAATTTTACAATACAGATAGATGACTTCCTTACATTTGCTGATTTCTTTTTTGATGGTATTATTGCAGACTGGCTTGTACAGTCTAAGATTAACGAGGCGAAGGATGAATTAAATTACGCGATAGAACGTGTGGAGCAGATGGTTGCGGACCTGATGAAATGGGAGAAGCAGCTGATGCTCGGAAAGGAGGCTGAGGCTTAATGGGATGTCTGGGAAATGTTTTATGGTTTATATTTGGAGGCTGTATCAGCGGACTGAGCTGGATGCTCGCAGGAGTGTTGTGGTGTATTTCGATCGTCGGGATACCGGTTGGGATGCAGTGTTTTAAGTTTGCGGCACTTAGCTTTTTCCCGTTTGGGAAGGAAGTCCATTATGGCGGGGGAGCGGGGTCCATGCTTCTGAACATTATCTGGATGATCGTATCCGGGATACCGCTGGCATTGGAATCACTGGTTATTGGTGCACTGCTCTGCGTGACAATTGTGGGAATTCCATTTGGAATGCAGCAGTTTAAACTGGCAAAGCTGGCGCTGATGCCGTTTGGATCGGAAGTATATTAAGATAGACAAAACACAGTATGGCTGTAATCTCTGGATGAGGTTACAGCCATACTATGTTTTAGTTTTAGTAAAACAATTTATCATTTAAAGAAGGAAAACATAGGTAAATGTGTTGTAAAGGAAAGGGGATTTCCTGTATAATAGAAAGCGTTATGATTCTTTGAGTCATATGCCAGGAGTAAAAAGGAGAGGTACAGATTATATGGACATTAATCAGAGATTGACAGAAGAACTTGATGTGAAGCGCTGGCAGATAGACGCGGCGGTTAATTTAATTGATGAGGGAAACACGATTCCCTTTATCTCGCGTTATAGAAAAGAAGTGACAGGTTCCCTGGACGATGAGCAGCTTCGAAAGCTGTATGAACGCCTGATTTATCTGCGGAACCTTGAGGAGAAAAAGGAGCAGGTATTATCCAGCATTGAGGAACAGGGCAAGCTGACGGCGGAATTGAAAGCGCAGATTCTGGCGGCGGAGACTTTGGTTGTCGTGGAGGATTTATACCGTCCATACCGGCCGAAGAGAAGGACGCGCGCGACGATTGCGAAAGAGAAGGGGCTGGAGCCGCTTGCGGCGGTGATTACATTGCAGCAGACAAAAGTCCCGCTTGAAAAGGAAGCAGAAAAGTATCTTTCAGAGGAGAAGGGCGTCAAGAGTGTGGAAGATGCGATTGCCGGGGCAAAGGACATCATCGCCGAATCCATTTCTGATGAAGCAGATTACAGAAGCTGGATCAGGAAGATTACGATGCAGAAAGGGAAACTGATTTCTGTGGCAAAGGATGCGGAAGCTGAGTCTGTATATGAAATGTATTATGAGTTTGAGGAGGCTGTCGGCAAGCTTGCGGGGCACAGGATACTTGCTTTAAACCGCGGTGAGAAGGAAAAGATACTGGCGGTGAAGATTGAGGCTCCGGAAGAAGATATTATCCGTTATCTGGAAAAGAAAACGATTATCAGGGAAAACCCGTATACAACACCAGTGTTAAAAGAGGTGGCTGAGGACAGTTATAAGCGTCTGATCGCCCCGGCCATAGAAAGAGAAATCAGGAATGAACTCACGGAAAGGGCCGAGGATGGAGCAATCGAGGTGTTCGGCAAGAACCTGCACCAGCTTCTGATGCAGCCGCCGATTACAGGGCAGGTAGTGCTCGGATGGGACCCGGCCTTCCGTACAGGCTGTAAGCTGGCCGTTGTAGATGAGACAGGAAAGGTACTTGGCACGACAGTCATATATCCGACAGCCCCGACCACACCGCAGAAGATAAAGGCATCGAAGGACCTTTTAAAGAAGATCATAGAGAAGTACCATATCACACTGATTTCTCTTGGAAACGGGACGGCTTCCAGAGAGTCTGAACAGATTATTGTGGAGCTTCTGAAGGAGATTCCACAGAAGGTCCAGTATGTCATTGTAAATGAGGCAGGAGCATCTGTATATTCGGCAAGTAAACTGGCATCTGAAGAATTTCCTAAGTTCGATGTCGGACAGAGAAGCGCGGCTTCTATCGCGAGAAGGCTTCAGGACCCGTTGGCAGAGCTTGTTAAGATTGATCCGAAGTCAATCGGGGTCGGCCAGTACCAGCACGATATGAACCAGAAAAAGCTGGGTGAATCCTTAAATGGTGTTGTTGAAGACTGTGTGAATAAAGTCGGGGTCGATCTGAACACGGCTTCTGCACCGCTTCTTTCCTACATTTCCGGCATTACGGGGACGATTGCAAAGAATATTGTGACATATAGAGAAGAAAACGGAAGGTTTACGAGCAGAAAAGAATTGCTGAAGGTAGCAAAGCTGGGGCCGAAAGCGTTTGAGCAGTGCGCCGGATTCATGAGAATAATGGACGGGAAAAATCCGCTCGATGCGACAGGCGTCCATCCGGAGTCTTATGAAGCGGCGGAAAAACTTCTGCAAAAGCAGGGATTTAAGCCGGAAGACATTACCGGCGGCAACCTGACAGGGCTTTCTCTGACGATCAGAGATTATAAGGAGCTGGCGGAAGAACTCGGAATCGGAGAGATTACATTGAGGGACATTGTCAAAGAACTGGAGAAGCCGGCACGCGATCCACGTGATGAGATGCCGAAGCCGATCCTGCGTACAGACGTGCTTGACATGAAGGACCTCAAGGAAGGCATGGTGCTCAAAGGAACCGTGCGCAACGTCATTGATTTTGGTGTGTTTGTGGATATCGGAGTGCATCAGGACGGTTTGGTCCACATCTCGCAGATCACGGACAGATACATTAAACATCCCTTGGAAGCTGTAAGTGTTGGTGATATCGTGGATGTCAAGGTTATGAGCGTAGATTTAAAGAAGAAGAGAATTCAGCTGACGATGAGAGGCATATAAGTTAAGAATTTTGAGGGCCATCCATACCGGTATAATCTGGTGCGGATGGCTCTCTTTTATGAAAAAACCATTAGTGGACAATCATGTGCTAATTTCCTATGCGGTGAACTGCATTTTTAAGTTTGGGCCCGAGAATGCATGCGACGATGATTTTGATTATGTCGCCGGGCAGGTAAGGCAGGACCCCTACGGACAGGGCGGCGAAGAAAGACAATTCCATCTGTGCCGCGAGCCAGACTGTACCGAACAGGTAGCAGATGAGGGAACCGAGTACCATACCGACAGCAGCGAAGGAGAGCCTGCCCGGAAAATGGTCGACAAAGTATCCGGTGATAATCGCTACAAAAATATACCCGATCAGATACCCGCCGGTAGGTCCGGCAAATTTACCGAGGCCTCCGCTGAACCCAGAGAAAACAGGAAGTCCGACAGCACCGAGCAGCAGATAAATGAGTAAACTGACCGTGCTGAATTTCATGCCCAGCACAAAGACAGATATGTAAATGACAAGGGTGGCCAGCGACAGCGGCACCGGACTGAATGGCAGCGGAATGGTAAATGGCGCCAGTATACAGATGACGGCTGTCATGACTCCTATCAGTGTAAGTTGTTTCGTGGTGACAAATGTTTTCTTGGCTGAAGTCTGTTCCATGTTTGTATTCCTTTCGTGTCTGTTCATTTTTATCTGTTGCCAGTATAAATCAAATAAGGAGAATTGTCAACCACAATATAAATAATGGTTAACAATGAGGGGCCCTGCAATGAACTTATATTGGAAATCTACTTAAATAATGAGATTTGTATAAGATCTTACTCCTTTGATAGACAGTAAATTCTGCATATGATAGAATAAAAGAAGTTGTTTATAGAAAAATATTTCATGAGGGGATTGGCAGGTGTATAAGGATGAGGTGGAATATAGCGGCGGAATCTATTTCGCTTGTTATGCTTGGCATTATATGGGTTTATGCCCGTAAAGGGAGTCATCTTCCAACATTAAAAAACAAGATATTTCAATGGTGCCTGCTGGTTACATTCAGCGCGATATTGACGAATATTCTGTCAACAATTATGATTTACCAGTATGAGTATATCCCAATTTGGCTGACATGGATTGTGACTTCGGTCTACTTTGTATTAACGCCGCTGATGGGACTTACTTATTTCTTATACACGGTTTCTGTCATCTATACGGATATGGACCAGGCGAAAAAGGTGATCGGCATTGGACTGATACCCGGTGCCGGATATACGCTGCTGATTTTGGTAAATCCGTTCACACGCAATATATTTGACATCAATTCACAGAACGGGTATTCGAGGGGGAGCTGGGTTTTTACGACCTATCTCGTTTTTTATATTTACTGTCTGGCGAGTATTGTAGTGACTGTCTGCAACCGGAAAAAGATAGAAGCAGAGATTTACGGGATACTGGCTGCATTTCCGGTTCTTGCTGTACTGGTTATCTTTGTCCAGCAGTTGTATCCTGATGTGATTCTCTCAGGGTCGGCGGCGACCTGTGCGCTGCTGATTATTTACCTGCATCTGCAGAATAAACAGATATCATTGGATTACCTGACCAATATACCCAACCGTCAGGAACTGCTCAATATGATTGGCCTGACAATAAAGAAAGCACCGGATAAGGAGTTTTACCTTCTGGTAGTTTCCCTGCGGGATTTCCGCCAGATTAATAATACCTGCGGTCAACAAAAAGGGGATGTGTTCCTGAAAGAGGTCAGCCAGTTTCTGTGCAGGACCGGACCGGCGGGAAATGTCTATCGTTTCAGTGGTGATGAGTTTGCCCTGTTGTTTTTACAGCCTGATAAAGATGAGCTTACGCAGTGTATTGCCCGGATTCAGGAACGTATGTCCGGTCCGTGGCAGGTAGATGAGTACCGGTTCGTTCTACCGGCAGTGATGGGGATATTCTATCATACAGGGGACGAAGACACACTTGAGAAAATCATTAATTCGGTGGAATGTGCGGTTGCCCGGGCCAAAGAAGGAAAGCATGGGCAGGTCTGCTATTGTGACAGGGCGATGCTGGAAAAGCTGGAGAGGAGGCGCAGAATCATACAGATTCTGAAGCAGCAGCTTACGGAACCGGATTTTGAGATGTATTACCAGCCAATTTACTCTGTAAAGAGCGGTGAGTTTTTATATGCAGAATCATTGATGCGGATTCCCAAATCACCGATCGGGCCGATATATCCGTCCGAGTTTATTCCGATTGCGGAGGAAACGGGGCTGATTGTAGATATTACATATATTATGCTGGATAAGGTGTGTAAGTTTATCAACAGGCTGATTGAAACCGGCATCGAGGTAGGGGCGGTCCATGTCAATTTTTCAGGGATTCAGTTCTCAAGACCAG
Source organism: Clostridium sp. AF19-22AC (assembly GCF_003479085.1). Classification (NCBI taxonomy): domain Bacteria; kingdom Bacillati; phylum Bacillota; class Clostridia; order Eubacteriales; family Clostridiaceae; genus Clostridium; species Clostridium sp. AF19-22AC. Next base: position 26,990 of record NZ_QUGN01000023.1, read on the forward strand.
ATCTGGCTGACAGGGTGCTGGAGATTGTGCAGAAGAACGGGACCCCTATGCCTGCACTAGAGATTGAGTTTACGGAGAGTACTCTGGCTGAAAGCACTCAGGTTGTTACAGATTTTGCCCTGCAGATGCTGGAGCGCGGGATTAAGATGGGACTGGACGACTTTGGGACAGGCTATTCCAATATTGCAACAGTCATCCATATTCCATTCGGGACAGTGAAGCTGGATAAAAGCCTTGTATATGCGGCAATGAACAGTGAAAAGTCAGCGCTGGCCATCCGGAATCTGACCCGGACATTTAAGGCCCTTGGTATGAAGGTGATCGCTGAAGGGGTGGAGAATGAGGAACAGAAAAATATGGTCGTTGAATTCGGTGCAGACCAGATACAGGGGTTTTACTATGCAAGGCCAATGCCGGAGGATGAGACGGTGGAATTTATGCTGCAAAAAGCAGGTGAACGGAACACGTATAGGAGCAATTCTTTTTAACATATAAACTAAATTATGAAATCCGGTATAGGGACTATGTGGCCGATACCGGATTTTTTTATCTGTTTTAGAATCTGTTGTTTTAACAACATACTTGAATCAAACATCGTACTATACTGGGCATGTAACAGTAATGAGAGATATTTTCTAATCTTAATAAAGGAGATGTGTAAAATGGATGATAAAATGTTTTGTTTTCAGTGTGAGCAGACAGCCGGATGTACAGGGTGTACAGGAAATGCAGGAGTCTGCGGGAAGACGGCAGGAAATGCAAAACTGCAGGATGAACTGACGGGGGCTCTGATCGGACTTGCAAGGGCCTGTTCCGGTAATCCCAGGACAGACAAAACGGACCGTCTGATTCTGGAAGGATTATTTACGACAGTTACGAATGTAAACTTTAATGACGATACACTCCGTGAAATGATCACGAGGGTAAATGAGGAAAAAGCACATGTTGTACCCGGATGTGCGGAATGTCCTTCCAGATGTGGAAACATAGACAACTATGATATGTCACGGCTCTGGAAGGCAGATGAGGATATCCGTTCTCTGAAGTCCCTGATCCTGTTCGGTATCCGAGGCATGGCGGCTTATGCTTACCACGCTATGGTTCTGGGATATACAAGTGCGCGGGTAAATGAGTTCTTTTATAAGGCACTGTTCGTTCTGGCGGAAGACTGGAGAATGGAGGAACTGCTGCCCTTAGTTATGGAGGTTGGAGAAGTCAATCTGGAGTGTATGGAACTGCTTGACCGTGCCAATACAGAGACATTCGGAACGCCGATTCCTACAGAGGTGCCGCTGACGGTCGAGAAGGGGCCGTTTATAGTAATCACAGGACATGACCTCTATGATCTGAAGCTATTGCTCGAACAGACGGAAGGGAAAGGAATCCATGTGTATACACATGGGGAAATGCTTCCGGCCCATGCTTACCCGGAACTAAAAAAGTATCCGCACCTGAAGGGAAACTTCGGCACGGCATGGCAGAACCAGCAGAAAGAATTTGCTAATCTTCCGGCTCCGGTTTTATTTACAACAAACTGCCTGATGCCTGTGAAGGACAGTTATTCGGACAGAGTGTTTACGACAGAGGTAGTCTCTTATCCTGAAATGGTGCATGTGGGAGATGAGAAAGATTTCACACCGGTGATCGAAAAGGCGCTGGAACTTGGCGGTTTTTCAGAGGATACAGAATTTACCGGAATAAACGGAGGCAGGACAGTGCTGACAGGGTTCGGGCATGGCACTGTTCTGGATGCGGCGGATAAAGTGGTTGAGGCTGTAAAGGCAGGGGAGATCAGACATTTCTTCCTCGTGGGTGGATGCGACGGCGCGCGGCCGGGACGGAATTACTACACTGATTTTGTGAAAATGACTCCGAAGGATTCTGTCGTTCTGACGCTGGCATGCGGCAAGTACAGATTCAATGATCTGGACCTCGGGACGATTGGGGGCCTTCCGAGGCTCATGGATATGGGACAGTGTAATGATGCCTACAGTGCGGTCAAGGTTGCGGCGGCACTGGCAGAAGCATTTGAATGCAGCGTGAATGACCTGCCGCTGTCAATGATCCTGTCATGGTATGAACAGAAAGCGGTCTGCATACTGCTGACACTGCTGCATCTTGGGATCAGGAATATAAAACTCGGGCCGACACTCCCGGCTTTCATTTCCAGAAATGTGCGGGATTATCTGGTCGATAATTATAAGATTGCTCCTATAGGTGATCCTACTAAAGATCTGGAAGAGATATTGGGATAGTAAGGTAGATAAGAATAGGGAAAGACGCGGATAAGAATTCGGCGTCTTTTTTCTATGAAATCGGAATGGAGCCGACGAATATGAAAGGTATCTTGAAAAAACGAGTTGTACAGCATATAATTGTATCAGCATGATCCGAAATAACAAGAAGTGGAGCGGCCTATGAAGCAAAAGACAGGTTTTCTGCAGTGGTTTAAGAACCAGAAGCTAGGCAAAAAAATACTTTATACATTTATCCCTGCCACGGTCATTCCGCTTTTGGCAGCTCAGGTGCTGATGCTCTATGTGATTTCAAACAATATGGAGCAGAAGATTGATGACCTGATGGTGAGCCAGCTTGCACAGATTTCGGAGAGAACAAATTTGACGCTGGACGTATATACGAATCTGGTCTATCAGATTTATTCGGACAACCAGATTATAGACGGGGTGAATGCATATGAAGAAGCTGAGCCGGAAATGCGTGCAAGGGCATATCGCGAAATCTGTGACCGGATACAGCAGTATGGTATTTCCACAAGCGGGATCGAATGCATCAGTATCATTTTAAAGGATGGAGATGATATTACGTATGATTTCGGACTGGCATCCGCGGTTGATAATCTTTGGAACAGTTATACAGATAAAAGGAATATAGAGGCGTACAGGCAGGCACAGGAGGACGAGTCTAATATGGTAATTCTGCCAACGGAGCGTATTCTGCGCGGCGGTCAGGAGCAGAGGATTTTCCATATCTCGAAGCAGATGTATGATTTTAAAAATATACAGGAGGGCTTCATCGGGACGATTGTCATGAGTATCAATGAATCGGTACTGAACGCCGTGTGCAGCACCGCGCAGGAGGGAGCGGATGTATATACAATTAATTTCATCACGGACAAGCAGGGAAATGTGCTTACTTACCCGGATTCCTTTTATTCCGGAATTACATTGACAAAAGACAGGACAATCAAGGCGTTTGTGGAAAATACAGGAGAGCTGAAAGGGAAGAAAATAGCGGTTAACAGCTATAAAGATGAAAATCTGGGGTGGATTTTCTATAATGCATATGACAAAGACTATATTTTACGTGATGTCAGGCATATTCAGTATCTGACCATCCTGATCGGGGCGGTTCTTTTTGTTGCATCCATCCTGCTGATCCGCTACACGGTCAGCCTGATTGAAAAATCTACCAGAAGCATCGTAGGAGGAATCCGGGAGGTACAGCAGGGAAATCTGGATGTGCAGGTGACCGTTGATAGTGAAGATGAGATGGGGCAGATTGCGGATAATTTTAATACGATGACGGGAAAGGTCAAGGGGCTGATTGAGGAGGTCAGGGAAGTTACCGAAAAGCAGAAGGACGCAGAAATCCGTGCACTGGAGGCACAGATCAATCCCCACTTCTTATATAATACACTGGATTCCATTAATTGGATGGCGATTGAAAAAGAGGAGTATGAGATCAGCAGGATGCTGAGAAACCTCGGGGTGATCTTACGATACAGCATTAGTAAGAGCAATAAGATGGTGACGATTGGGGAGATGGCTGACTGGCTGGAAAAGTATATAAGTCTGCAGAGAATGCGTTTTAACGATGCCTTTATCTGCGAAGTGCATGTGGATAAGGCGGCGGAAAAGGTGAGGGTGCATAAGCTGCTGATCCAGCCGTTTGTAGAAAATGCGATTATACATGGTTTTAAAGGAATCGAGAGCGGAGGTATTCTCAGGATCGACGTTATGCGGTCAGAGGAGAAGGATGAGCTGGATATTATTATAGAGGATAACGGAAAAGGAATGCCCCGTGAGATGACCCAGAAGTATAACAATCCGGAAACCGCGGTAACAGACGATGGCAGAAGCATCGGACTGCATAATGCATTTACGCGTATGCGTATGTATTACGGGGAGAGTGTTTCATGGGATGTGAGCAGCATCTCCGGGATGGGGACGGTTATTACACTGAAGATCCCGATACAGGCACGAACATCAGGGACAGCGGATAAAGAGGGGGGCGAAATATGAGAATTGTAATCGTTGAAGATGAAGTGAAAATCCGTGAAGGCATGGGGAAGCTGATCGGATCCCAGACGGAACATATCGTGCTGGGAGAAGCGTCAAACGGAGAAGAAGGACTCGAGATGATTCAGCGGTTCAAGCCGGACCTCGTGATTACAGATATCCGTATGCCTAAAATGGACGGTCTGGAGATGATCAAGGAACTGTATGAGAGGAAAATACCGGTACATACGATTATCTTAAGCGGCTATTCGGAATTCGAATATGCACAGAAGGGAATACGCTACGGGGTCGATGATTACCTGCTGAAGCCTCTTGCGGCGGAAGATGTGCAGGAAATGCTGGCAAAGATTGATGAAAGGATCAGGAAGGAAGAGCTTACCAATGGCACGCCGGAGTTGTATATCAGAAATTTGATTTCGGGGGAAGAGAAGGAGCAGAAGAACTGTGAGATTCTGACAGATATATGCGGATTCCCCAAAGAGGGTGATTATGTGCTGTTCGAAGGATATATCGGTTCAGCGCCGGCATCCTACAGGGACGAGATGGAGCATTCACTGGAACAATTGAAGGATAAATACCCAGAGTTGAAAATCTATTATATTTATATTGAAAATACTCAGAAAGCCTATGTTGCTGCTTACGGGGAAAAAGATACGGGCCGGATTCCTGCTCTGGAAAAGTCTTTCTATAACAGGCTGATTCTTTGCTGTATGAATAAGCCTGAACGGGCGCTTTGGTGCAGACAGCGCTTTAGTAGGCTTAGCGGGCTGAAAAAGGCGGAGGAACAGCTAAGTGGTATGCTTTCTTATGCGCTTGTTCTTCAGCCGGAAGGGTGGCTTGAACCAGAGGACTGCTTACAGTACTGTCCACAGCCATTCACGGCTCCTACAGAGATTTATAACCGGATACGCAATGCAGTCTGCCAGGGGGATACGGACGGACTCTTAAAGAGTGCGAAAGACTTTCTGGATTATATGGAAAAGGGACGGTTTGAAGTGGCGGAAATATACAGGGCATTTTCGAAAAGCTACTATTTAATCGCTGATACGCTGCAGGATATAGACCCCTCTCTTTACGAGCACCTGAAAAACGGGAATCTGCTGCGTAATATCGAGACAGCTGTGACATGGCGTGAACTGGAGTATGCTTACCGTGATCTGATACAGGCTGTGACATCGACGAAATCAAAGCGTGAGGACATCAGCAATTATGTCATAAAAAAGGCAATCAGCTATATTCGTGAAAATTATCAGACGGGCCTTACACTGGATGAGGTTGCATCTGTTCTGGAGATTACTCCTGAATACTTAAGTACACTGTTTAACCGGGAAGTAGGAATCAATTTTTCCACATTCCTGAAGCAGTTCAGGATGAGCCATGCAAAGCGGCTGTTAAAGGGAAGTAATATGAAAATATATGAGATTGCAGGAGCAGTCGGGTACAGCGATCCAAAGTATTTCCAGCGGGTATTCAAAGAAGAGATTGGTATTTCGCCCGGGGAATACAGGCAGATGAATTAATGTGTGGGACCAGCGCATTCGGGGAGGAATTTATGAAAAGTAGTTTAAGGAGAGTAATGGCCTGTGTATGTGCGGCCGGCCTTTTTTGTTTTACGGGGTGTGCCGGCCTTCCAAATGAGGGAGAGGGACGAGGGACTGAAAAGCGTGAGGAACTGGTGCTGTGGACTTACTATGAGACCGAAATGCAGAGAACAACAATGGACGATCTTACTGCCGGATTCAACAAGTCTCAGGATCAATATCATTTGACATGGGAATATCACGGGCCGGTCACAGAATTTAACAAAAGGCTGGCAATAGGGATGACACAGAATCAGCTGCCGGATATGGTGATCCTTGATAATCCGGACATGTCCTCTTATGTGAAAATGGGGAAGCTGGAGGATATTACAGATGCAGTAAACACGATAGAGGATCTGGACCAGTATTTTCCCAGCAGCATGGAATCCGTGGAGTATGGCGGAAGATATTACGGACTGCCGTTTTGCTGCAACAATGTCGCTCTGATTTACAACAAAGATATGCTGAAAGAGGCAGGAGTAAATGTACCGGAGACATGGGAAGAACTGAGGGCGGCAGCGGAAAAACTGACAGTGCCGGGGCGGTATGGATTTGCCATGTCTGCAATCAGTGGGGAACAGGGAGCGTTCCAATTCGGAACATACATGCTTTCGGCAGGAGATGACCTGGAACAGGCAGGCGGGGAGGGAACGTTAAAAGCTTTCCGGTTCATACAGGATATGGCCGAAGAGGGATTGATGTCGAGAGACTGCGTAAACTGGTCACAAAACGATGTGGCAAGGACATTTATCGCGGGAAAATGTGCCATGATGGAAAACGGGCCGTGGGTTTTCCCGGAACTGGATGAATCAGGGATTAACTATGGGATCGCTGCTTTCCCGTCTGACCAGAGGGCTATGGGCCTTCTTGGGGGAGAGGACATCGCAGTGCTGAAAGGGAAGAATGTAGAGGGGAGTATCGCTTTCCTGAAGTATTACAGCCAGATTGATATTATGCTGAATGCAAATCTCAGAGCAAACTCCCTTCCACCGAGGCAGGATGTGGCGCAGCTTTTTCTGAAGGCGAAACCAGAATATAAAGTGATACTGTCCCAAATGGAACACTGTATATCAAGGGCAGCCTATACCGGCTGGTCGAAGCTGTCCCCGCTGCTTTCAGACGGGCAGTACCGCATTATTACAGGAGAAAGCACGCCACAAGAGGTATGCACAGAGATCAGGCAGAATATGGGAGGAGAAAAAGATATAACGGATTGATGTTCCCGGGAAAAGGGGGGGCTGCGGATGTTCATTCTGCAGTCCCCTTTTTCCGGCATATGCCTTCTGCAGAATTTCAGTTTCAAAATTCAGTTGAAAAATGTCCACCTTGTTTAATTATTTAGACTACGAAAGGATACATGATTTTCTTATACTCTATTTAACAGCTACAGAAAAATGATTCAAGAAAGGGAGAGAAATCATGAGAAAGAAAATTGTAAGTGCGCTTCTGTGCCTGACGATGGCAGCAGGATTAGTGACAGGATGCAGCGGAGGAAACAAATCTTCAGATTCTTCATCAGACGGCAAAAAATCCGACGGAGGGAAAGAAGAAGTTGTGATCTGGGATTATTTTGAGACGGATGCCCAGAAAAGCATGATGGAGGAGATGCTTGACGGTTTCAACAGTTCACAGGACAAGTACGAGGCAACTCATGTCTATGTTCCGTTTGCGGATTACGAGAAACAGCTGACACTCGGCATGGCATCCGGAGAACTTCCGGACCTGGTGATACTGGATGGATGCGGCATGGCATCATTCATAGAAATGGACCTGTTCGGCGACGTATCAGATGCAGATATTAAATGGGATGAATATCTGGAAGGACCGATGGAATCTACAATGGCTGACGGCAAACATTACGGCATTCCGTTTGCAACAAACTGTACCGCATTGTTCTACAATAAAGATTTATTTGATGCCGCAGGTGTTGCTTATCCGGATGAGAATACAACATGGGAAGATTTCCGCAAGATGGCACAGACACTGACCAAAGATGGAGTGGCAGGCTTCGGAAATGCAGCGACGGGAACAGATGAAGGAACATTCCAGTGTCTGCAGTGGTTATATACGGCAGGCGGGGATTATCAGAATATCGGGGACGGAATCGACGCTTATAAGCTGATGCAGGAAATGGTGTCAGAGGGCTCATGGTCTAAGGACTGCGTAAACTGGACACAGTCAGACGTAAATAATAATTTCGTTGCAGGCAACCTGGCAATGCAGCAGAACGGGCCGTGGCAGATTCCGGGTATTGAAAAAGATGCACCGGACTTAAACTACGGGGTTACGGTTCTCCCGAAAAAAGATGCAGCATCAGGACAGGCAACTTCTATTCTGGGCGGCGAGAACATGGGGGCAGTAAAACAGGACAACATGGACGGCGCAATTGCATTCTTAGAATATTATGACCAGACAGATGTCATGGTAGCTGCAATGAAAGAGTATGGCTCATTCCCACCGAAGACAGAAGCAGCACAGGATTCCTACTGGACAGATGACCCGATCCAGAAATCATTTATCCAGCAGCTTGATACTTCCATTCCGAGAGGACCAAGCGCATCCTGGCCGGCATACTCAGATGCAATCCAGACAGGTTTTCAGGAAGTGATGACTTCTGCAAAGACACCGGAGAAAGCAGCAGAAGATACCCAGGCGGCAGTCGATAAGGTAAAAGCATCAGAAAAATAATGATGCTCAGGTCCGTCAGTGCGGGAAGGCAGTACAACTGCAGAATAAAATATCATAGAGGGACAGGTGACCCCTGTCCCTTTTTTAAAAAACGGAGAATGTAAAACGGAGCTGTCTGCTTTGTTTTTCAGAATCCAGTTCGTGAATCAGAAAGGATGAGACAAAATGAAAAAAGGGAATCGCACCAGTATGAAGGCAGGGCTTTTATTTGCACTTCCTGCAGCTTTATATATGCTGGTATTCGTAGGATATCCGATGATACAGAACTTTATCCTGAGCTTTAAAAATGTTGACGTATATACGTTTGCTGATGCCTCCAAACAGGCTTTCGTAGGATTTGACAATTATAAAGAACTGTTTGCAGGAGAGAATGCCATCCTGACGACAGCAATCGGCAATACGCTGATCTTTACCGTGGCATCAATCTTCTTTCAGTTTTTCATCGGATTCGGTCTGGCGCTGCTGTTTAGCAAAAAGTTCAAGGGGAGCTCGTTTTTCAGAGGGGTTACGATGATATCATGGCTGCTTCCGGTTACCGTTGCCGGACTGCTGTTTAAGTTTATGTTTGCAAGTAAGGGCGGTATTATCAATCAGATATTTATGTCACTGCATTTAATCAATGCACCGCTGGAATGGCTTCTGGAGCCAAAACTTGCAATGATTGCGATCGTGGTTGCAAATATCTGGATCGGTATCCCGTTCAATATGATGCTTTTAATCACAGGACTTACGACCATACCGGAAGAAATCTATGAAAGCTCCAAACTGGACGGGGCGAATAAGTTCCAGACTCTGTTTAAGATTACAATACCGATGATCCGCCCGGCAATCATGTCTGTGCTGACACTCGGATTTGTCTATACATTTAAGGTATTCGACCTTGTATGGGTTATGACCAAGGGAGGACCGGTGAATTCAACAGAACTTGTATCTACATATGCATATAAGTTATCCTTCGAACAGTTCCAGTTCAGCAAAGGTGCGGCAGCAGCCAATATTCTGTTTCTGATTCTGTTCGTAGTGGGTATTTTCTATATTAAATTAATCAATGATGAGGATGAGGTGATGTAAGATGAAGAATGAGAAAGGAAATTGGAAATTTTTTATAATCGGTGCAATTGTATTTGTCATCTTTATCTTCCCTCTGTACTGGATGGTAGTTACAGCGTTAAAGACACAGGTGGAAATCTTTCAGATCCCGACACCACTCTGGCCGAAAGCTCTGACGTTTGACGCCTTCGCAGCCCAGCTGTCCTCTTCCAGTGATACACTCCGGGGATTTAAAAACAGTCTGATTATCGGCTGCGGGGCGACCGTTATAGCTACGATTCTTTCCATTCCCGCGGCTTACGGGCTGGCAAGATTTAAATTCAGCGGCAGAAAGGTACTGATCCTTTACTTCCTGATGACACAGATGCTTCCGTCCACACTGATCCTGACTTCCCTGTATATTATGTTTTCAAAAATGGGGATTTTGAATTCCTATCTGGCACCGATGCTGGCAGACGCTACTTTGGGAATTCCGTTCAGTATTATTATACTAAGGACATATTTCCTGTCCATACCGAAGGAACTGGACGAGGCCGCAAAAATCGACGGATGCAACAGCATTACCTCGTTTACAAAAGTCATGCTGCCGATTGCAAAGCCGGGTGTAGTAGTAGCTGCCGTATTCTCATTTGTATATGCATGGGGTGACCTGATTTATGGTATTACATTCATAACAGATCCCAATAAACGGCCAATTACATCCAGCATTTACAATTATGTACAGCAGTACCAGACGCTGTGGAATGCGACGATGGCGTTCGGAATCATCGCAATTCTGCCGGTAGTACTGATATTCATATTCATGCAGAAATACATTGTAAGCGGTCTGACGAACGGGGCAGTTAAAGCATAATCAGGAGGTTTTGAAATGAAATTACATCCAGTGGATTTAAAGAAAATAAAGATTCATGATTCATTTTGGTCAAAACATATCAATCTGGTAAAGGATGCAATTATCCCTTACCAGTGGAATGCAATGAATGACCTCATACCGGATGCCGAGCCGTCTCACTGTCTGGAGAACTTTAAAATAGCGGCAGGGAGAAAAAAAGGTGAGTTTTACGGGGCCGTTTTTCAGGACACTGATATTGCAAAGTGGCTGGAGGCTGCAGGCTTTACTCTGGCCTATGACAGGGACCCGGAACTGGAAAAAACTGCGGATGAGGTTATTGACCTGATCGCGGAGGCACAGCAGGAAAATGGATATCTGGACACCTATTTTATCATCAAAGAACCGGACCGCAAGTGGAAGAATCTCTGTGAAGGACATGAATTATATACGGCGGGACATATGATGGAGGCAGCAGTGGCTTACTATCAGGGGACCGGTAAGGATAAGTTTCTGAATGTAGTACGAAAGCTTGCAGACCTGCTCTGTGACACCTTCGGCAGTGAAGAGGGGAAAATCCACGGTTATCCCGGGCATCAGGAAGTAGAGATTGGACTGATCAAGCTTTATCAGGTGACAGGAAATAAGAAGTATGTGGATCTGGCAAAATACTTTATTGATGCGAGGGGCGTCGGGAAAAATTATTTTCTGGAGGAGATGGATAAACCGGATTACCGGCAGATTTTTCCTGAATTTGCGGACTACCAGCCAGCATACTCCCAGTCGGACCGTCCGGTAAGAGAACAGACAGCGGCGGAAGGACACGCGGTCAGAGCAGTATATATGTATTCTGCAATGGCTGATCTTGCCTGCGAATATCAGGATCAGGAACTGATGGACGCGTGCACCAGACTCTGGAATAATATCGTACAGAAACAAATGTACATCACAGGGGGAATCGGGGCGTCCGGCATTCTGGAGCGGTTCACTGTGGATTATGACCTGCCCAACGACTGCAACTATGCAGAGTCCTGTGCATCGATTGGCCTGGCAATGTTTGGGAGCAGGATGGCAAACATTACAAGAGATGCATCCTATATGGATATCGTCGAGAAAGCCCTTTATAACACTGTACTTGCAGGAATCGCTCTGGATGGGAAGAGCTTCTTCTATGTGAATCCGCTTGAGGTGTGGCCGGACAATTGTCTGGAACGTACTTCAAAGGAACATGTAAAACCTGTCAGACAGAAATGGTTCGGTGTGGCATGCTGCCCGCCTAATATCGCAAGAACGCTTGCTTCTATTGGACAGTATGTATACTCTGTCGGTAAGGGAGAACTGTATATTAACCTGTTTGTCTCAAACAAAACGGAAACGGAGGTGAATGGAAATACTGTCGGCATTTCGATGGAAACCAGATTCCCGTTTGACAACAGGATTGATATAAATATTCAGAACATTCCGGCAGAAGGCATGACAGTGGCAGTCAGAATTCCCGCATATGCGAAGGATTACCGCACAGATGTAAATGGGCAGCCAGTGAACTGCAGAATAGAAAAGGGATATGCATACGTGACACTGATGGCAGATGCCGTGATTACAGTTTCCTTTGAGGCACCGGCAAGATTTGTCCGTGCAAATCCGAATGTGCGGGCGGACTGCGGTAAGACTGCTGTTATGAAAGGCCCACTCGTATATTGTCTGGAGGAGGCTGACAACGGTAAAAATCTGTCTGCATTGTATGTCAGTACGGACCAGAAAATCAGGGAGCAGGAATCTTCCGCATTCGCGGGAGTCACGGAACTTATACTGAAGGGGAAGCGAATGGAAGAAACTGCATGGAAGGAATCGGAATTGTATGGTGAACATCCGTTAACTTTCTCCGATGCAACATTAAAAGCAATCCCGTATGCCTATTGGAATAACAGGGGCATAGGAGAAATGACTGTCTGGATAAAAGAACTGGTCATGGCTGCGGATGGAATAAAATAGTAGGAAAATTAAAAGAAATAATCAGGGGCTGCCGTAAAATAATATTGTGTATATCAATGCTCAATATAGATTTTACGGTAGTCCTTTTTATGATATTAATGGTACAATAGGACATATAATTGAAAGAATAAGATTATAAGACAGAATTGGAGAGTGCTGTATGAAGAAAAAGATTTTGATTCCCCTGATTATTATAATTGTGCTTGCCGGGGCGGGGGCATGGTATGTGGGGGATTATTACCATAGCGATGACAGTGTACAGACATACATGCAGAAAGAAGGGGATGTGAAGGTCAATGAGATAAAGGAAGGCCTATTCCTTGACGGGCCGGGAACTGAGGATGCTGTTGTTTTTTATCCGGGAGCAAAGGTGGAATACACCGCATATGTACCGCTGCTTTATCAGCTGGCAGAGCAGGGGATAGACTGTTTCCTGATTAAAATGCCATGCAATCTTGCTATTATGGGGCAGAATAAAGCAGATTCCATTTTAGATGGATACAAGTACGATCACTGGTATCTGGCAGGGCATTCTCTGGGAGGGGCTATGGCGGCATCTTATGCGTCAAAACACCTGGAAGATCTGGACGGTCTGGTCCTTTTGGCGGCATACCCAACGAAAAGCCTGAAGTCGGAGGATTTTTCCGTGCTGTCCGTATACGGCAGTGAAGACGGCGTCCTGAATATGACGAAGTATGAGGAGGGGCTTAAATGGATGCCGGATCGTTATACGGAGTTGTGTATTGAGGGCGGATGCCATGCTTACTTTGGTAACTACGGGAAACAAAAAGGCGACGGTGCGGCGGGGATCAGCCGTGAGAAACAGCAGGAGCAAACGGCTGCAGCAGTGGTGCAGATGATACAGGGGGCCGGGCAATAGAGGAAATTGCAAAAAAGTATTGACATGGAGTTCACTCAAAGGTCTATAGTAAAAAAGAAGCATATCGGACAGGATTTAAGAAAGAGGGACTAAAACATGGTATACAGAGATTTTCAGGATTTAAAGCTTTCTGCATTAGGGTTTGGGGCAATGCGTCTGCCGCTTACTGGTGACGGACAGATTGATGAGGAACAGACGGCCAGAATGACTGCTTATGCAATAGAACACGGTGTGAATTATTTTGACACTGCATATGGTTACCACGACGGAAAATCAGAAGTCGTTATGGGAAAAGTTCTTTCCTCATACCCGAGGGAAAGCTATTATCTAGCGGATAAGTTTCCCGGATATGATCTCTCCAATATGGGAAAAGTAGAGGAGATTTTTGAGGAACAGCTGGAAAGATGCGGCGTAGAGTATTTTGATTTTTACCTGTTTCACAATGTGTATGAGAAAAATATTGATCCATATATGGACCCTGATTACGGGATTATGGAGTATCTGTTAAAGCAGAAGGAAAACGGACGCATCAGACATCTCGGGTTTTCGGCACATGGGCGTTATGATACGATCAAACGTTTTCTGGATACATATGGAAGGCATATGGAATTCTGCCAGATCCAGCTGAATTATTTGGACTGGAAGCTGCAGGATGCAAAAGCAAAGGTGGAATTGCTGGGTGAATATCAGATTCCGGTATGGGTAATGGAGCCGCTTCGGGGAGGAAAGCTAGTCTCTCTTTCCGAAGAGAACGAGAAAAAATTAAAAGCGCTCCGTCCGGAAGAGGACATTCCTGCATGGGCATTCCGATTTTTGCAGAGCGTGAAAGGAGTAGCAGTAACTCTGTCAGGAATGTCTGACATGGAACAGATGGTAGACAATGTCCGTACCTTTGAGGAAGATAAGCCGCTTGATGAAACGGAAATGAAGGCATTGATGGAAGTGGCAGATAGTATGCTGGATATTCTTCCTTGCACAGCATGCCGCTATTGCGTGGCACATTGTCCCAAGGGGCTGGATATACCGGTACTGCTGTCACTTTATAATGAAACAAGATTTGTTAATGGAGCGATTACGCATATGGCAGTAGATGCACTTGATGAAGAGAAAAGGCCGGGCCAGTGTATCGGCTGTAAGAGCTGTGAGGCTGTCTGTCCACAGCAGCTGGCGATTGCAGATGCGATGCATGATTTTACGGAAAAGCTGAAACAGCCGGCGGGGCTGTAAAGCGCCGTCCATAGAAACCCGTTGCAACTCATCCCGGAAACACTTATAATAATTAATGGACGCTAAATAGAAGCAAAATACTAGAGAACTGAAGGGACGCGGCAGAGATGGTAAAAGCGGTATTTATTGATTATACAGGGACAACGGTACAGGAAGGCGGGGATGAACTGCAGGAGATCATTATGAGAATCTGCAGGAACAGCAATATCCATGACCCAAAAGAGGCTGTAGGCCGCTGGTGGGAACTTATGAAGCAGTATGAAGAAAGCAGTTACAAAGAAGCGTATCTGACCGAAGATGAGATTGTCGAGAAGGTGCTGGCAGATTTGTGCAGGAGGGACGGCCTTAAGGAGAATGTGGATGAACTGCATGAGCTGTTCCGGGGATTCTGGGTGAATGCACCGTTGTTTGATGACGCAGAAAGATTTTATAATAGATGTGAAGTTCCTGTCTATGTAATTACGAATAATGGAGTTCCCTATGTCGAGGAAAGCATGAAGAAAAAAGGACTTTCTCCGGCAGGGATTATTTCCGCAGATATGGTAAGGGCATATAAGCCGCATCGGGAAGTCTTCGAAAAGGCGCTGCAGATAAGCGGATGCAGGGCGGAGGAGACGGTCCACATCGGGGATTCTTACGATTCAGATGTTCTGGGTGCACAGGCGGCGGGAATACGGCCTATACTGGTGGACCGTACGGGAAAACAGCAACATAATGATATCCTGACTGTACAGTCTTTGACAGATATACAATTATAAAAGAATGACTGACACAAAAACCACATAACAAATTGCTCTGTTACTGAAAGGGCATTTTGTTATGTGGTTTTTTTATATTGAAGAAAGATGAAGCATTCGTTTCGTAAATAAACTATTTTCCGAATCGTGGATGTGGTTATACCAGAAACCACATTGAAAACATAAGGTGGAAATGCACGAAAAACATTCCGAAATAACAGCATAGTGCACAAAAATAAAGGCTGAAATTGACATGTATTTCGTGGCATAGTATAATGTTAAAAAGATAACATTATCTGGTACAGCCAGATTTACTGAATGAAGGAGGAAATGAGATGGGAGAATTCAGGGTACTGGAAATCAAGCAGAGTGTATTTGCAGACAATGATAAACGGGCACAGGAATTAAGAGACGAGCTGAAAGAGAAAAAAGTCTTTCTGCTAAATCTGATGTCTTCCCCGGGGTCGGGTAAGACGACGACATTATCGAGGACAATCGAACAGCTGAAAGACGAACTGAAGATCGGCGTGATGGAGGCGGATATCGATTCAGATGTGGATGCAGAGACGATTTCCAATCTTGGTGTGAGGGCAATCCAGCTTCATACAGGGGGAATGTGCCATCTGGATGCGGATATGACGCGTCAGGGACTGGAAGGGCTAAAGACCGGGGATCTTGACCTGGCGATTCTGGAGAATGTGGGAAACCTTGTCTGCCCGGCAGAGTTTGATACAGGGGCAGTAAAGAATGCCATGATCCTGAGTGTGCCGGAAGGGGATGATAAGCCATTGAAGTATCCCCTGATGTTTTCCATCTGTGATGTGGTGCTGATCAACAAGATCGATGTGCTCCCGTATTTCGACTTTGATATGGAAAAATGCCGGAAGAACATTCTGATGAGGAATCCCAATGCAAAGATTATTCCAATTTGTGCCCGCACAGGGGAAGGGATAGAGGAATGGACCAACTGGCTGAAGGAAGAAGTGAGAGGCTGGCAGTCGTAAAGACGGCTGTCTGAATCCGGGTATGGATATACCCGGGGGAAGGAGTGAAAGTGATGGCAGAAGAGAGAAAATTAATATTAAAGCTGGGGCAGAAGATTACGGACCGTATCGGGCACAAGGTGACTGTGGATGATCCGGAATACTGGGGGCTTGCCTGTGTAATTACGGATGAGATGGCGGAAGTGGCGCTGGCCATGAAGGTACGCAGACCGGCCAGCGCGCAGGAGATCGCAAAGAAGTGTAAAAAACCGCTGAAGCGGACAGAAGAACTTCTGCAGGAAATGAGTGTGATCGGTCTTCTGGAATATAACTGGGAGAATGCTGACCACCATAAGCAGTACATACTTCCGATGTTCGTACCGGGCTGTGCGGAATTTATGAACATGAATAAAGAACAGGTGGAAGAACATCCGGAGATCGCACGGTTTTTCGAGAGAATGTCACGCCTTCCGCTGGAGAAAGTCACACCGATGGTGCCTCTTGGCGGGGCCGGGGTAGGGATGCACGTGATTCCGGTGGAAAAAGCGATCCCGACGGAGCAGAAGTCTGTCAGTGTGGAACATATATCCCACTGGGTACAGAAGTATAAAGGGAAATATGCAGTGGGTGCCTGTTCCTGCCGCCGTTCACGCAGGATCCAGGGGGAAGGCTGCGGGCATCTTGAGGACGATATGTGCATTGGTGTAGGGGATATGGCGGATTACCTCGTCGAGACCGGGAAGGGAAGGTATATCGATGAAGCAGAAGTGATGGAGATTCTTCAGCGTGCAGAGGACAACGGGCTGGTACACCAGATCACCAACATAGACGGGGAAGATAAGATCTTTGCCATCTGCAACTGTTGTGTCTGTTCCTGTTATGCTCTGCGCACCTCACAGCTTTTTAACACGCCAAACTTGTCCCGTTCCGCTTATATCGCGCGAGTGGATGCCGATAACTGCGTGGCATGCGGACAGTGTGTGGAATACTGTCCGTCCGGCGCAGCCAAACTGGGACAAAAGCTGTGTACGAAGGAGGGCCCGGTCGTATATCCGAAGCAGGAGCTTCCGGATGCCGTGAAATGGGGACCGGAGAAGTGGAATGAAAATTACAGGGACGACAACCAGATCAACTGTTATGATACAGGAACATCTCCGTGTAAGACGAACTGCCCGGCACATATTGCGGTGCAGGGATATATTAAGATGGCATCTCAGGGAAGATATCTGGATGCATTGAAACTGATCAAGAAGGAAAACCCGTTCCCGGCAGTCTGCGGAAGTATCTGCAACCGCCGCTGTGAGCAGGCATGTACAAGGGGCGAAATTGATCAGGCAGTGGCGATTGATGAAGTGAAGAAATTCATTGCCATGCAGGAACTGAATGCAGAGACACGTTACATCCCGCCGATGGTCAACCAGATCGGAAAGATGTATCCGCAGAAGGTAGCCGTTATCGGTGCCGGCCCGGCCGGAATGTCCTGTGCCTTCTTCCTTGCACAAAAAGGGTATCCGGTCACTGTATTTGAAAAGCATCGTCATCCAGGCGGAATGCTGACGCACGGAATTCCGGGCTTTAGGCTTGAGAAGGATGTTGTGGATGCAGAGATTGAAGTCCTGCGTGAGATGGGCGTCGAGTTTAAGTGCGGTGTAGAAGTTGGAAAAGACGTAACACTTGCAGAACTCCGTGCACAGGATTATAAAGCATTTTATATTGCAATTGGATGCCAGGGGGGAAGAAAAGCAGGAGTTCCCGGCGAAGAGGCAGTGGGCGTGCTGACGGGAGTAGAATTCCTCCATATGGTCAATACGGATGAGACGACAGGCCTGACAGGGCGTACCATCGTTGTCGGCGGCGGAAATGTGGCCGTTGATGTTGCACGCAGTGCCGTGCGTGCGGGTAGTTCAGACGTATCCATGTACTGTCTGGAGGATAAGGATTCCATGCCGGCAGCAGCGGATGAAGTGGAAGAGGCTGAGAGTGAAGGCATTGCCGTGAATCACGGCTGGGGACCGAAAGAAATCCTGACTGCGGACGGAAAAGTGACAGGAATCGTGTTTAAGAAATGTATTTCCGTTTTCGATGCAGATGGACGGTTCTGCCCACAGTATGATGAAAACGAACTCAAGACAGTGGAATGTGAAAATGTTCTCATGAGTATCGGCCAGAGCATAATCTGGGGAAATCTTCTGGAAGGCTCGAAAGTGAAGCTGGGACGCGGGAACGGAGCAGTGGCAGATTCCCTGACGTACCAGACTGCGGAGCCGGATATCTTTGTCGGCGGCGATGTCTATACGGGACCGAAGTTTGCAATCGATGCGATTGCAGCGGGCAAAGAGGCGGCAGTATCGATCCACCGTTTTGTACATGAAGGGCAGAGTCTGACGATCGGACGTAACAGACGGGAATTTGTGGAACTGGATAAGAAGAAGCTGGATATCCCTTCAGACAGTTATGATAATTCTGTAAGACAGGTTCCGGGACATCAGTCTGGTATCGATGCGAAGACTACATTCCGCGATACACGTCTTACATTTACAGAGGAGCAGGTGAAAGCGGAGACGGCACGCTGCCTCGGATGCGGCGCAACAGTGGTGGACGAAAACCGGTGTATCGGATGCGGTGTCTGCACAACGAAATGTGAATTTGATGCAATCCATCTAAGCAGGGAACTGCCTGATGCAAGCAGAATGATGAAGAGCGAAGACAAGATGAAGGCAATCCTGCCTTATGCAGCGAAGCGTCAGATTAAGATTATGCGTAATAAAAAATAAGGAAGAAGATGAATGAGATATGCATGAATTAGGTCTTGTCACGCATGTTGTCCGAACCATCGAGGAGATCGGCAGGGAAGAAAAGCTGACGGAAGTCGCTTCCGTCACGCTGGAAATCGGTGAGGTGAGCGGCGTTATACCCGATTATCTTACCGACTGCTGGAAGTATTTCCGCGTAAGGTCGGACTTATTAAAAGAGGCAGAGCTGGAAATTGAGACGATTCCGGCGGTTACCCTTTGTGAGGACTGCCAGAAAACATATTCAACACTGGAATATAAGAAGATATGTCCGTACTGCGGGAGTGAGAATACATATCTGTCAGCGGGGAATGAGTTTAATATTAAGGAAATAGCTGCCTGTTAAGAGGAATGGGAGAAGAGGAGTGTTATTATGTTTGTATTTACAGAAAATGTGCCGGATATATTAGTCTGGCTCGTATGGATTGGTGTGTTTGTGTCACTGTTTGCGGCAAATGAATTAAGCCGCCGCTTTAAATGGGTTGGATTCGGATGTTTCGTGGTTCTGCCGGTTGTTCTGACGATCCTGTGGCTGACCGTTTTGAAAGATACGTCCTATATGGACTGGTTCCATCTTGCAAAAGTATATTCGTCTACAGCAGGGTGTATCGGTTTCTGGTGTATCCGCCATATCAAAAAACTGCAGCATAACAAGATTGCATTGTGTTTTCCGCCACTGATTCTTGCAATTAATATTCTGGAAGCATGCTCCAGAGATTTCCAGATCAGCCGGTATGCAACTCCGGTTGTAGAATATATGAACAACCAGGTCCAGTATTATGTCGGCGGTTCATGGAATATCATGAACGGGATTGCAGGAATCCTGAATATTATCACGATTACAGGATGGTTCGGAATCTGTATCCGCAAGAAAACTGCGAAGGACAACAGCAGGGATATGCTCTGGCCGGATATGATGTGGTTCTGGATCGTGGCTTATGATTTGTGGAACTTCGCCTATACATACAACTGCCTGCCTACTCATGCATGGTACTGCGGATTCGCACTTCTGCTGGCACCTACGGTATGTGCATTTACGATTGGTAAAGGGGCATGGCTCCAGCACCGTGCACATACACTTGCCCTGTGGTGCATGTTTGCCCAGACATTCCCTGCATTTCAGGATGCGAGCAGATGGCTCGTCCATTCCACATCCAGCAAGGCCATTGCGGATGCAGCAATTCAGGAAGGCATTCTGGCATCTGACGGAATTACCATGCTCAAAGACGCAGGAATCTATCAGGTGGCAGGCGCAGCTCCGAATACCACATTTTTATTCGTAATGAGCCTGCTGGCACTGCTGGCTAACGTGGCTGTATTTGCGTATATGATTTACCGGATCGTAAAGACAAAGAAGAACCCTTATAAGGGAGAGCTGTATACAGATCTGAGGAAATATCAGGAAGTCAGGGCTCTGGGAGAATAGGGCTTGCATAATTTTATATAAGAAAGAATGGGCACCCGGGAATATCTTTTCCGGGTGCCCATTCTGATTGTGCCCGGGGTTACAGACGGGTGGCAGAAGCAGAATATTTAATCCATATTTGATCTGTTTTTAATCTTTCATTTTTATAATAGAGGATATCCCGTGTCAGCATCAAAGAGATACAGGATATATTTTTAAGAAAAGAGGAAAAACAGATGGCAAAATTAAAAGGGGAAGTGAGTAAGGAAAAGAATCATTGGATTCATTCTCACCGGGCAGAATTGGCCAGTGTTGTACTGATTTTGATTTTTTCCGTAGCTGTCATTATATGGAACAGGGGGATTCAGGATCAGTACGAGCATTATAATAATACGAATATTACATATGAAAAGGGGATTGTGACAGAGACAGGCAATGATGAACTGACTGTGGATGAGACAAATCCGGACAGATATCTGGGGATGCAGACTGCTAAGATTAAGCTGTTAAGCGGGAAATATAAGGGAGAGACAGTGGAGACGGAGAACTACCTGACGGCGGCAAATAATATCTATGTAAAGCCGGGCACAAGGGTGATTGTTTCACAGGATGAACCCGAGGATACGGCTCCTTACTTTGTCATTTATAATTATTACAGATCGCCTGCTATATATGGGATCATTCTTGTGTTTTTCTTTTTCATGATCCTCATCGGCGGGAAAAAGGGCATCCGAGCGCTTCTGGGACTCGGGTTTACTTTATTTACGATTGTGATGTGGATGATACCGATGATCTATCTGGGGCACTCCCCGGTTGTAATGGCAGTCCTTACGGTTGTCATGACAACAGCATGTGCACTGGTCCTGCTGAACGGGACCGGCAGGAAAACGATGGCGGCAATCTGCGGTACGGCGTCAGGCGTGATTCTGGTAGGGGTTATATTTGCAGTTTTTGCAGCAGTGCTTCATATCTCCGGATACAATACTGACGAGACAGAATTTATGGTCCTGATTTCAAAGAACACACATCTTCAGATTTCACAGGTACTTTTTGCGGGAGTACTGATTGCTTCTCTGGGAGCGGTGATGGATGTAGGGATGTCGATTGCATCTGCTTTATATGAGGTGCACGCCGTGAGTCCGGAGCTTGGCCGCGGAGAATTATTCAGGTCCGGGCTTAATATCGGCAAAGATATGATCGGGACCATGAGCAATACGCTCATTCTCGCGTTTACCGGAAGCGGCCTGAGCACGCTGCTGGTCCTGACAGGATACGGGATCAAGTACCATCAGCTTGTCAGCTCAGACTTTCTGGCGATTGAGATTGGACAGGGATTGTCAGGGACGATAGCGGTGATCCTGACAGTTCCTTTGACCTCTGCGGCAGCATCTGTTTTATATAAAGCGAAAAGGAAATGTTAAAAAAATATACAAAAATTTTATTTAGGCAATAAAAACATTAACTAAGTATTAACACCGTAATGATTTATCTCTTATTTGCTTTCGTTAACCTGTGAGAGGTGGCCGTCCATAAAAGACGGGACAACTTTCAAGATGAGAAGGAGAGGAAAATGCAATGAAAGGGAAGACAATCAACAAATTACTGGCGTTGTTCCTTACTGTGGCAGGCGTGATGTCATCACCGTCAGTGCTTGCGGTAAGCGCCGCCGGAAATGTGGCCCAGCCCGCATATGAGAACACCCAGGATATGGGAGGGACTCAGGAAACAGGCAGTGACAGCCAGCCGATGGAGGCCAATGGCTTTATTTCACCGGAGGGGGATATAGATTCTGTATCTGATCCGGCTGCAGAAGTTAGTTTCGGAGTCGTATCCGATACACATGTACGCCAGGATAAGGCGACGGAGAAAAGCAGACTTGCGAAGGCATTTTCGTTTTTTAGTGAATCCGGCATGGACCGTATGGTAGTAGCCGGAGACCTGACAGATAACGGGGCTGCCAGCGAGTATGCGGCATGGAAACAGATCAAAGAAGAGAATCTGACAATACCTCTGATCGCGTCAATGGGAAACCATGAGAATAACAGCGCTGATGCATTTACCGAGACAACGGGAAATAAGCCGAATGACCATCAGGTTGTGAATGGGTATCATTTTATCACGCTGAGTCCGGGAAGCGGGGAACTGGATGCAGAGACAGGCAAAGGTACAAAGCAGGGAGGCGGAAATTATACCTATACGCTGGACTGGCTTGAGGAGCAGCTTTCGCAGGCGGAGGCAGACACACCGGACAAACCGATTTTTGTATTTTTCCACCATCCGATTAAAAACACATTTTACGTTTCCACGGAATGGTATGGAAGCGGGCTGGATGAGATTTTTAAAAACCATCCGCATGCGGTGACATTCTCCGGACATATTCACAGTCCAAATAACATGCCAACAAGTATCTGGCAGGACGGCGGCTATACGGCAGTAAACACGGTAACTTTGTCCTATATGGAAATGGAATCCGGGATGATCTATGGCTCTGTACCGCCTAATGCAAGCCAGATTGCACAGGGACTTGTTGTGGAGGCGAACGGCAGCAGGGTTACGATTAAAAACTATGATTTTCTCGCAGACAAGTGGATTCCCCAGACATGGACGTTTGATGTGACGGAAACGCTGCCTTATACAGACGAAAGAGCGGAATCTGCACAGGCACCTTATTTTGCAGACGATGCACAGCTGACGGTCAGTGAGGTTGGGGAGAATTCTGCAAAACTGACATTTGACCAGGCAGAAGTGGCAGAGAATAACGTAGGGGATATCGTGCATTCCTACAGATATGACTTTATCAATACGGAGACACAGAAAGTCGTGAAGACATTCAAAACATGGTCTGAATATTATCTGCAGCCTATGCCGGAGCAGATCACGCAGAAGGCTCCGGACCTGGAAGGCGGAATGTCTTATGAGGTAAGGATTTATGCGATTGATGCCTACCAGAAGGTGAGTGAAAACTATCTGTCACAGACATTTAAGACAACCGGGGAATCTTCTTCCGAGCCGGGATTTGATGACATGGTCGAGGGTGTGCCGAAAGCAGACCTTCTGGATGTAGATTTCTCAGACGGAGCCATTTCAGATCATTCTGTGTCAGGCAATACGTTCTATGGAAGTGACGGCAGTAATATAGCTATGGACGAGGAGCTAGGGAAATATACGGCCAGATTTACCGGAAAAGCAGAAGAAGCATTTCTGACAGACTGGTCAGCCGAGCAGTATGATCAGACAAATGACGACTTTACAATTGAAAGTACGTTTAAGGTAGACAAGTTCTCCGGAAGTTATGTAGACCTGTTTGCCAATATGGAGTCTGCAGGAATTGGTTTTGAGATTCCTCCTTATGACGATGAATCGGCAAGTCTGGAGGCATGGGTACATGTCGGGGGCTCCTATCAGAAACCGACGGCGGCAGGTGCTTTAAAATACGGTGAGTGGAATCATGGAGTCATCACTTATGACGGTAGTAAAGTAACACTTTATGTAAACGGCGTTAAGATCGCCTCGAGAGAAGCAACAGGCAAGGTGAAGACACCGGCCAAGAGTTCACAATATTATGTAATCGGCGGAGATTCCGGTTCTAACGGCAGTGTTCAGTCACCAATGACCGGCGCGATTTCTACGGCACGTATGTACAGCAAGGCCCTGACGGCAAAACAGGTTTCCATGCTTGCAAACAGGGAGCTTCAGACGATTGACACAACCAAACCGGTTATACAGCTGGAATCCGAGCCGGCCGGTACCGGAACAATGAACAAGGATTACACGATACCGGCGGCACAGGCGGCGGATAACAGTACAATTGTTACGTTAAAGACCGTCCTGACGGCACCGGACGGAAGCGAACTTGCCGCACTGACCGGGGAGAATGGAAAGACGGAAGCAAAGACTGTGAAATTAGAAAAGGCAGGTACATATAAGCTGCTTTATAAAGCAGAAGACCGTTCCGGCAATGTCGAAACAAAGAGCTATGAGATCCGGGTAAAAGCAGGAGATCACAGCAAATTTGAAGAAGCAATGCTCAGAGTGCTGTCAATCGGAAACGATGAACTGGAGACATATACAGAAGAGAGCGTTGCAAAGCTGATGGAGGCGCTGCAGAATGCAATGCTGATTACAGACGAATCTCTTCAGGATGAGATTGATTCTGTAACTAAACAGCTGAACGATGCAGTTGACGGCCTTGTGAAAAAGGAAGAAGTACCACAGGCTGACAAATCGGCACTGCAGGACTTATTTGATGAAGTAAAGGATATTACAGGTGACGGTTATACGGAAGAAAGTTATGCGGCATTTGATGCGGCGCGTACCAGGGCGGAAGAAATCCTGACAGATAAAGATGCAGGCCAGACAGCAGTCAATAAGGCATATGATGAGTTGATGAGCAGGAAAGAAGAACTAAAGCCCGCGGCAGTAAAGAAATATGCGGAAGACATTCTGGCAGCCGCAGCAGAGGCTGACCGTACAAACGCCACAGAGGAGGCAGCCGCACAGCTGGATGAGGCAATCGCAAAGGTACAGCAGATGCTGGACAGCGGCATGGCCAAAGAACATGAAATGGCAGCAGGTGCAATCGAGGTGCTGAAAGCCGTAGGAAATCTGAATCCGGGAACTGCAAATATAGCAGGGCTTACACAGGCCATACAGTCCGCCGAAGTCCTGAATTCAGGCAGATATACACAGAACAGCTGGGCGATATTTGAAACA
Source organism: Clostridium sp. AF19-22AC (assembly GCF_003479085.1). Taxonomy (NCBI): domain Bacteria; kingdom Bacillati; phylum Bacillota; class Clostridia; order Eubacteriales; family Clostridiaceae; genus Clostridium; species Clostridium sp. AF19-22AC. The sequence goes on from NZ_QUGN01000023.1 coordinate 52,125, forward strand.
GCTGTCGAAGAAGGCAAAGCACTTTTACAGGAACTAAGCGAGGCAGAGCAAAACGAAGCAGAACCAGAGGCCGTGCCGGCAGACCTTGGAGGAGGAAGTAAAACAGCATCGGCAGATGCGGACAGAGTTAATACAGCACTTGATAACCTGAGTACGGCAGCGGCCGGGCTGCAGGAAAAGTCTGAGGAACAGCTGTCACAGCTGTACAGCACAATAGCAAAAGCGGATGCAGTTCTTATGGAGCAGGCGAAATATACACCGGACAGCATCTCAGGCCTTCAGGAGTTAAGAGATGAGGCAAAGCAGCTTGCAGATTCCGGCCAGGCAGATGAAGAGGCTTTAAAGGCAGCAATATCCGGTTTAGAAACATTACTGGGAAAAGTAGTAAACAGGGCCGACAAGACAGAATTACTCATCCAGCTTGCAAAGGCTTCCATGATTAAGACGGAGGAGTATACAAAGGAAAGTGTATCGGCGTTTACTGCTGCTTTCGAGAATGCAAAGAAAATTAACTCAGATGAGAATGTTTCCGACCAGAGTGCAGTGGATAAGGCGTCAGCAGAACTGGCACAGGCGATGGAGAAGCTTGTAAAGAAAGAAGGAGGGTCCGGCGACGGCAATGAAAATCAGGAACCGGGTAACGATGGAAACAGTAATGATGGAAACAACGATAATGGAAACGGCAGCGGCAGTACGGGGAACGGCAGCGGAAATAAAGACCAAGGGTCAAACGGAAATTCCCCGGCGGGAAAAACGCCTGTAAAGGCAGGGACAACCAGCACAAGTGTAAAAACCGGAGACGGTGCATCACCTGTTGTGCCGGCAGTTATGACCATATTGGCTCTGGCAGGGATCGCATTTGCGGCAGCTTGGAGGAAAAAGGTAAAATAACAGAAGGACAGAGTCATTCTTCCTTATAAGCAGAAAGATAAAAAGGGCGGAAGTATTTGTATAATTTACAGATGCTTCTGTCCTTTTTGGGTTTTCCGGTCATTTAATACATTGTTTTTGTCAATCATGCAGTACATATTTACAATTTGACAGACTATGTTACACTAATAACAATCAACAAAGGAAAGGGAGAAAACATATGTACAGAGTCGCAGTATGCGATGATGATAAAAAGACGGCAGAACTGGTGGCTTCTATCATACGGGAGTGTAATCCTGCGCTGATGACAGAGTGTTTCACGTCAGGAGAGGAACTGCTTGAGAATTACCAGCCGTGTCAGGCGGTATTTCTGGATATTGATATGAACGGGATGAATGGGATTGAGACGGGAATGCGTATCAGGGAAATGGACAAATCCGTTAAGATTGTGTATCTGACGGCTTACCGGGATTATGTGGCAGGCGCATTCAGGGTCCATGCGTTCCAGTATCTGATAAAGCCGGTTAACAGGCAGGAAATCAGTCAGGTTTTAAAAGATATATTTGATTACCTTCACACTTCGAAGGGAGAAGTACTGGATTTCCAGACTGGACAGGGGCTTCTGTGCCTTCCTGTGGAAGAAATTTATTATTTTGAATATCTGAGCAGGAAAGTGCAGATTGTTACGGAGAACGGCAGATATACGATGCAGGAGAAGATCGGCAGTGTTGCAGAGCGGATGGAACCATTTGGTTTTTCCATGCCACACCAGAGTTTTGTCGTGAACATGCTTCATGTAAAAAATGTTCTGACGGGGAGGATTCTGCTGGATAACGGAATGGAAATCCCTCTGGCCCAGAAAAAGCAGAAAGTCTGGAAACAGGAACTTCTGAATTATCTTGCAGGGAGATTGGAGGGAAAAAGGGAATGAATACAGTGGTTTTATTCTTTATCCAAATCATTGATATGGCTGTACTGATTGGCTGTGTTATGAGTGTGACCCGTGCGATTCCGGGAGGGATAGAGGAGAAGAGATGGAAAAAGGCGGCTGCCTGGATTATATACGGTGCACTGGCGCTGTTCCTTCCAATGCTGGGAAATGATCTTTTGACTATTCTGGTTCTTGCAGTATGGAATGTTCTGACAGGTTATTTGCTTTACTTCCACAGTAAAATGGGGATGGTATGCCAGATTATGTACCATGCATTTCTGATGCTGGCACAGTATATGGCATTGATGATAGCGGCAGACATCTTTTCAATTCTTCAGGTGGAGTTACAGACGTATATTTTAATGCTTGAGACATTAAGGTGTATCCTGTTGATCGGCATGACATTGATCTTAAGATATGTGATTCGTAAGGGATTTCAGGATGCACCGCATCTGAAAATAAAAGGAATGGTTATTGTTCCGATGTTCAGCGCGATATTGATATTTATGTATCTGATTGCAGGAGATGTTTTCTTTGTCAGATATGGCTACTACTGGTGCCTTGTGTTTGGTCTGCTTTTAATCGTGATGAACCTGTACTGCCTGTATTTCTGGTATGATGTGGCAAAGAATAAGGAATTGAGACATACGGTGGAACTGATGGAGCAGCAGAGGGAGCTGACACTGCAGTATTATAAGGAGATGGAAAAAAACTATGATAAATCCAGGACTATTATTCATGATATACGAAATCATCTTAATGCTATTGAGCAGAAGTATAAAATAGAAGACCGGGAATATATCGATGACGTCCATACCATGCTGAATTCAATGGGCATGAAGTTCTATACAGAGAACCGGATGCTTAATATCATATTGAATGATAAGCTAAAAGGAATTCCCCAGGACCGGGTGGACTGCAATCTGGGAGGAATCGGACTGGAGTTTATAGCCGATATTGATATCACAACCATTTTCGCCAACCTGTTGGAAAATGCCGTGGAAGCCGGGAGGGGACACGATGATTTCCGGCTGAAAATCCGCGGAGAGGAGATTCAGGATTTCACCATTGTGAAGATTAGCAACCCGCTGTACGTGCCCTATCAGGAAGGAAAATCTGCAAAGTCAGGACACGAAGGAATCGGGCTGCAGAATGTAAAAAAAGCAGTGGAAAAATATCAGGGAGAGATGCAGATACAGACGGATGGACAGATGTTTTCCGTAACACTGCTGTTTGCCAGAAGCAGTTAGTTTTGTAACAAAGCAAATAAGAACAGACAAAAGGAGTGATGTGTGATGAAACAGAAGGGTAAAATGAGAAGGGTGACAAAGATTTTGAGTATCCTCGCGGCGGCAATGTTTTTGACAGCAGCACTGACAGGCTGCCAGAGTGCCGGTACAGAGCTGTCGGATAAGTTTGATGAGGAAACGGTAAAGAGTGAGGCGATGAAGGCTATTGAGCTGTTTAATGACCGTGATTATGAAGGAATATGTGACATGGGAACACAGGAGTTCAAAGATTTACTGACCTATGAAGAATATAAAGAGCAGTGTGATCCCTTTTTAGATAAATGTGGTGAGTTTAAGGAGATCAGCAAGACCGTGGTTATGGGAAGCAAGGATAAAAAGACGGGTGCCGAGTACGGCGGGGCTGTCATGGTAGGGACATATGAAGACGGGAAGATCCAGTTTACCATTGGTTTTGACGAGGATATGAAGCTTGTACAGTTTTTGATTAAATAGAGGGGACGGATACAATATGAAACTGACAAAAATAGAAAAGAAGCAGCTTATGATATTTGTGATTATCGCATATGGTATCACTTATCTGCTGGGTGTGCTTATGGGGTATAGTTACTCGGCCGGAAAGGATGTCAGTGTTTTTCCGAATGCACAGATGCTTTATCCGGCAGCAGGCGTCATGCTGGCATATCTCATCACAAGAAAAACTGACAGTAATATGCCGCGCAGATTTTTTGTTTCTTATCTGATTGCGACGGCCCTGATGATCCTGTGTGCTATATGCAGTGTGACTGGGATCGGGGGAAACTGGTTACTCATCTGCCAGTTTATCCTTATAGGCGGCAGTATTGTATGCGGTATCCTGCTTCTGACGGATAAAAAAGAGCGCCGTTCACGGTATGGTTTAAGAGGTAAAAATGCAAAACTGTCTGTATTCTGCATCCTGCTTTTTGTAGTGCTTTATATTCTGCGGACGGCGATATCCTATGGGGTATCAGGACAGCTGTGGATGCTGGGTGAGATTGCAGTAAACCCTCTTACATGGGTAATGCTGATCAGCATTCTGGTTAACTTTTTCTTCGCGTTTATCGCTTTTTTCGGAGAAGAATATGGCTGGAGATATTATTTGCAGCCGCTTCTGCAAAAAAGATTCGGAAAGCGTGCCGGTGTGCTGCTTCTGGGCGTTGTATGGGGATTATGGCATATGCCGGTGAACTTCTTTTACTATACGAATCCTGCTGATGGAATAATCAGTATGGCAGGACAGCAAATCACCTGCATCACTCTGGGAATATTCTTCGCATATGCATATATGAAGACTGAAAATATATGGGTGCCTGTTATTTTACACTTTTTGAATAATAATCTTGTTCCGGTTATATCCGGGAGCTATAGTGCATCAGTCATTCAGGACCAGTCGGTCAGCTGGGCGATGCTGGTTCCGGCTTTGATATTAAATGGGGTGATCTTCGGGGGATTCTTATTTTCACGGGTGTTCAGAAAAGAGGAAATAAAAGCATAAAAAAGAAAGATGCTGTTGTCCGGGGCTCATGACTGCGCCGGACAGCAGCTTTCCTTTTTGTGTGCGGGAAGCTATCTATAATAATTTTCAATGCCGATGCCGATATCATCAAATCAAACTGGGATTTATCTAATCATTTTGAACATTCCCGGACCATCCCATTCACAAGGTCTTTCTTCAAATCCCTTTTTCTTATAAAACAAGAGTGCATCTTTCGTACTGATCAATTCTAAACTGACAGCCCAATCAGGATTGATATTTTCTCTTATATAATTTTCTAAACATTCTATTAGCAACGTTCCTACTCCCATTGCCTGATAGTCTGGTATTACAACAAAATCTTTGATATAAAATGACATACCCCCATCTCCAATCAACCGCACCATTCCTATCGGCTGTTTTTTATCATAAGCTGTAAATGTTGCAATAGTATTGCTCAAAGCCTTTTCGACTTGTCCAATACATGGCGCTTCCCATCCAACTGACGTGTATAAATCCAGAAACAGTTCTGGTGATAGTGTATTTATTCTCACTTCCATAACTACTCTCCTTTAATTTATGGATACAATCCTTGAACTTAGTCAAAACGTAAGAGGGTTTATAAACGCTATCTCTCCATATTCAAATTTTCCTTACCACAAACTGTAAGTTATTTTACTGATGTTCTATAAATCCAATGATTGAAAAAATTAATCCAACGACACCTATTCCGATAGCAAGCAATCCCATACCCGATGAAGAAAGAGAAATTACAATTGCAAAAAGTAGTATTGCAACGCCTAATCCAATTTTTTTCATTATGAACCCTCCTCTACAACTTCTAAGTTTTCTGGACAAACTGTGAATTATCATTTAATTATCTTTCTCTGCACTTAATTCCGTAACTTCCCCGGCTCCCATTCTCGTATCCTCGATATATTTCATATGTTTTCTCATTTATTATAACTTCATCATCACCATTAAAAGAATAGGAGTATCCATTTTCCTCGCAGTATTTAGAAATTGCCTGTTGCGCTTTTGCAACAGTCGGATAAATATCGCCATTTTCATAGGGCACCCAAAAAGAATTTTTAAACATCTTAAACATAAAATCCCTCCTACCGTTCATTTGAATAATCATTGAATCCCTTCATCAAGTTTAGACAATCGGTCACAAACATTCAAGTTGTTATTCAGCATTTCTTATTTTTCTGATATTGTTATTCATTAAATGCCTTCCCAAATTTCTATACAAGAAGCCTTTAAGTACTGACAGTTCTTGATTATGATCTTTTAGTAACTCATCCGGACAATCATAAATTCCGAAGTCATGGTTAATGCCCTCGCTCTGAATGTAGGTATCGTTTCGATCAAAATCAATTACAGGATTATGAAAATCCTTTACAGCAACACCATACCCGCAAAAGGCACCTGAGCATATTGAGTTTATACGTTGTAATTGTGAAAGATATTTTTTATCTAATATAAATGCCTCTAATTCATACCATATCCCATCCAAGTATACCTCGACCCAGCTGTGTAAAATATTTTTGGGAGCGTTTTTGTATACAAGGCCTGTCATTGCCCCTTTTTGCAATTTCTTATCAATTGTAAATCCATGCATACGACATGGAATATGAACTCCGCGGAGCAGGGCCATAAATAATGTTCCCTTTGTATTACATTGCCCATACCCATCAGACAACACTTTTGACGCGGGGATATGATCATCTATATTGTAACCAAATAGGATTTCATCACGAACAAAATTGTATATCTTCTTTATGCGATTGTACTCATCTATATTTTCCCATTGCCTGTCCCTTATTAATTTCTGAATATTTTCGGCAGAAAAGTTTAACAAAGAGGTTTCTTTTAAATATTGTTCCATCAGTGGACTCCCCCATAAAATCACATCATTATTTAGCCAAAAACATAATTTGTTTCTTCGCTTCGGGCTTTAGGTACTTTGCCTTTTCCTGTAGTAATTCAATAATTGTTTGTTTATCATTTTTAGAGAGAACAGCGTAGGAACGGTTATATGTAAATATCCATCTGCTGATTTGTGTTTGACATAGATTTTCTAATTTCTCACAGCCACTGCCAAGGAGCATAAGAGTATAAATCAGCGATTGCCATTTACCGCTCAAAAACAGAAGAGTGGCGCATTTTATTTTTGTGTTCTCATTTGATGAGTTATTAAGGATTTCTGATACTTTTTTAAAATCATACTCCCTATACTTTTTGAGCAGTATTGCAGCTGTTTTGACTATGCCAGATTTATCTGCGGCCAGCATATCTGTTATATTAGCCAGATATTTTTCTGCATTTAGCCGCATTAAAGCCGTCATTGCCGCACGAACAACAGAAACCCTGTCATCTGCTAAATACTTCTCAATAAGTTCACAGTCTTCGGCAGATCCAACTTCCCCCAGTCCATAAATACTAATTGATGTATTTACATAAAGGTGATTCAAATAAATTTGGCGGATGTCTACCTTTGTATCACTCAGGGAAATAAGATTGCGGGAGAATGCACGAACCTGTGTATTTTTATCCATTAGCATATGTTTTGCAATATCAAATAAGTCATTGGAGTGATTATCAATTAAGTACTGTAATGCTAAGATGCGATTCGGCGGATACTTATCCATCAGAAAGCATTTGCTTAACTCCAGTATTTCGGTGCTGTCTGCATTTGTTTTTAGTAATATCTGAAAAACCGTTTTTCGTAGAAAGGGGTCTTTTTCATGAAAAATGTAATCCATCATGTAGTCGTTATCTATTTTATCCAGACGGTTAATGATTGATATACAAAATTTTCTTGCCCTAATATCTGTACTGTTTAACCCTCGTTTTATCAATTGGCCGTTGATCCGAAAGAGATTGACTACAACCGGCAGAATAGTATCATACCCGTACCGTGTGCTCCTACGTAATTTTTCCATAAGGGGAAACGCATGAACAATTTCCTCTTCACTGGAATATGCCAATATCTGGGTAAACACATTAAATGCCGCCTGACGCACTTGACAAACCCAATCATTACACCTTAGAAGAATAAAGGGGAGGGCATCCTTATATTTACCCAAAGCGTAGATAGCCTGTTCTCTGATATATCCGTTTGGATGAAAAGACGCAAAAACAAAGACTGCACGTTTTTCATCCTCTGACATATGTTTTGTAACAAAGCTTTCCACGTTTAACTCCTTCCAGTTGATGCTCCATTCCATTGAAGTTGTCTGTCGCATTTGCTTATCAATTCTGTAAATATCATCAAAAGAAAGTTTATTTAAAAATTCGCATAGAAAGTTTGCGGCGGTCACTTTGTGATTATCGGAATTCTCAGCAAAAACACAAAAAATCAAAGGCAGATTATGCGGCGCACCTTCTGATGTCTGAGCAATGTAAGCATTTAAATTTGAAGAATAAAAATCAGTTTTTTTATGCAAAAACATTGTTTTAGCACCTCCCGGTTATATCAATAATTTCCGCCCGCAACTTTCATTTGGCTAAAGGCGACTGGCTTTTCAGCAGCCATTTTTAATGCCTGATGTCAGCGCTGAACCACATAACGATAATGCGGCATATCTACACCCTTGTAATGCTTTGTCCATGTGCCTGCCATTGTCATCCCGTTTCTTATGGCTACGTTTTGAGATGCTATATTTGTATCTCTGATGATAGAGCAAACTTCTTCTGCTCTTAATACTTCAAACGCATACTTTTTACACGCCTTTGCCGCTTCGATGGCATACCCTTTATGCCAATATAATCTCTCGAAAAGATAACCTATTTCAAGTACCTCCTCATCCTTCCAGGGCTGCATTGTAAGCCCGCATTGCCCGATCATTTCATCGGTCTCCTTTAAAATGACTGCCCATAAACCAAATTTCCATTTTTGATAACGGGAAATTTGTCTATCGAGCCATTCCTGGACTTCCTCATCACTGAATGGTCCTTCATATGCGTACATTGTATCTTTATCTTGTAAGATTTTACACAATGATTCAAAATCAAATTGATTCATCTCACGCAGATATAATCGTTCTGTTTCGAGTATCATATTTCCCACCCCAAATCCCGATTTTCGCTTAGTCTATTCTTTCCCAATGGATTCTGTCATTTATCCAGTGTAAGCATTTTCTTCAGTATTTAAAAAATTTTGTTTATCTAACCATTCTTGTTCTTTCACATTCTCTGGAATATCAATTCTTTCTATTTTAAATATGACTGGTCTTGTCCCATCATTGCAGCAAGCGATCATCATTCTTTCGTCATTTGTCCAATTATGCATAATTGAACCTCCTTGTAATGCTGTATAAACATATCTGCTTATTGCATCCCACGCTTCTCCGCAAAACTTTCCATTCATTAATTGATAAAAGTCATCTCTTTCAGGTGTTCTTTTTAATATAAAAGTATCTCCCGCTTTAAAACAAGGACAAGGACCTGATTTTTTTACCTCACTAAATTCATAAATTTTTTTTGGATAAAATGGGATTGACGCACTGTAGATTATCCTCTTTTACATACTACATTTGAAATGCCGTTATCCAAAAACATATTCCGGCTATAAGTGAAAGCGGAGTCATAACATATTTTTCTTTCCTACTTTTTGAAATCATGTTCATAATAGTATTCAAAGATAGGTAAGCGGCAAAGAAGAAACAAATATATTTAGTAACCTTAAAAGACAACCACAAGGAAATAAAACCTCCGGCTTGCAAAACAATTATCATTGCAAAAATTTGGACAGCAAACGAAATGACTGCCATAACTCTAAATTTCTTAGGCAAGATTTTATATTGTCCACCCATTGTAAATTCGCCCAAAGGCAAACCGCAAGCAACAAGAACTGTCATAGTTGCTATAACTCCAAATAATCCTGCACCTAATATTGAATGCATAAATCAATATTCTCCCTTCGCAAAATACAAAAAATTTCAGTTATAAATTCAAATTTCCCATCTAGCTATACTGGAATTTGAAATTTGCTAAAGCCAGATCGCTTTCACAATTAACCATATGACGACAACCCAAAATAGAATGATAGGGACTGCATAATACCACTTTTGGGGTTTACCATCTTTCCACAAGTCAATAGCAAGAGCAAGATTCTTCTCCCAGACGGGTTTTGGAATAAAACGTATCGTTAAGGCGATAAAAGCAGGAAGCAGTATAAGGTCGTCCAAATACCCAAGCACCGGAATAAAATCTGGTATTAAATCAACGGGAGAAAGTGCATAAGCAACCGTTATCGCCGCGAAGAACTTTGCTATAAGTGGAGTTTCATTATCCTTTAATGAAAAAAAAACAGCAGGTATCTCTGCCTTTAATTTTTGTATCCTGCTTTTTAGATCCATCGTTCTCCTTCCTACAACTTCAAATTTTCCCACTACAAGCTGGAATTTGATAAATACTATGCTGACTAATATTTCTTGAAGCATTCCTGCTAAAAATTAGGATAAAGAACTGGACACCTCATTTCTTTTACTTTCTAATTTTCTTCCAATTATGTCAAGTACTCCAAATATAATCAGACTGACAAGTACTGCCCCTAATACTACTGGCTTTACGCTTTCTGTTAAATCTCCAAAAAGCAACATTAGCATAAACTCTGTTCCACCTAAAAGTGTAGAAACTTGAATAATCCTAATAATATATTTCATGCTTATATCTCTCCTTTCATAACTGAAACACTTAATTTTACAACTTAAAATTTATAGATTATAACCAAAGATGAATATGTCCACCTTTGTATAACCTTGGGAAATAATATTGCGGGAGAACGCACGAACCCGTACATTTTTATCCATTAGTAAATGTTTTGCAATATCAATATGTCATTGGAGTGACTATATCAATCTATATCAATCCAATATCTTTGTTCTGTTTTTCCTTCATTTTGAATTTCATTTTCCAAAATTCCACCATTGTTTTGAATGGACTTTGCAGAGCCGGTATTTTTTTTGTCACATACCATCAGGACCTTATGAATACCAAGTGCTTTACATTCTTCCAATGCTAAAGCAATCATCTTTGTGGCATATCCTTTCCTTCTTTCAGATGGCCGGATTCCATCACCGATATGACCTCCAAATTGTAGTAAAGAATCATTCAAATAGTGGCGAATATTCACGGCACCAATCATAATATTTCTTTCTTCATCCAGACAAAAAAATGTGGAAGAAGGAACTTTTCCTTCCTCAGCCTTTATATAATCTAAATTTGAAATATAAGATGTAAAATCGTGGTAGTCATTTTTGAAGATTGCCATAGGAGAATGATTGGCAGATACATGGTTATTATTATAATCAATCCATTCTTCCAGCATATTTACAATTAAATTTTCATATTCAGCACTTGCCTTTACTAATCTTAATGCCATAAATTATCATCCTCCATAGATTTTATTTTTTCAAAACTAAAAACTTAACCGGTTTTTTGAATGTCATTTAAGCCATATTTTTGGGATACAGATAGAAAACAAAACGCAATGACCGTACCAATAACGCCATACACAGCATCGGCTATATCTGGTGTATTCATAAATCCCATAACGGTTTCACATAAAATATTAGCTATAATAATTATTATTCCTAATAAGGCGACCCTTTTAAATTTTATTCCCTGTAAAGTCCATGTAAAGCCTATAGCCAGATAAACTATCAAACTTAATGATAAATTTGAAATATGGGAATTTATTTCTTCATTGATAACAACTATGTGGCTGTCGAAGGCGCTTATCCAGCGTATAATCGTTAAAAGCGCTCCTAATAAAATTAAACTGTAATATAGAATGTTAGTTATTTTCTTTGGCTTGAACTTGTAGTTTATGTTCATGTGATTACATTTTGCCCTTTCATAAATTTTAAGTGTATAAAATTCCTTTTGTCATTGACATCATTATACCATGTAATTTTCCATTGTTCTATTTATATCAACGTTAATTGTATGGTATATTCCAAAGAAAAATATTATAATATGCTTACAGATGAAAACAGGACAGAAAAAGTAAGACGGGATTTTGAGAAAGGGGAATATCGTTATGAGCAGAAGCCACGGGGCTGGTGGAAAATTAGAGATAAGGAACATAAAAAAATTGTCAGATTCTAATGTGATTATAAATGTAGTGTCTAAAACGGTGAAAGAAGTATATCCTAGATATTATCCGGGAGAGGTGGTTACTTTTTTCCTGCTGTTCCATAGTGAAGAGAAAGTCATGAAGGATATTGCTGACGGAAATGTCTGGGTGCTGGTACATGATGGGCAGGTTATAGGGACCGGAAGCATAGAAGAAAACCATATCACCAGAGTTTATATACTTCCTGAGTACCAGGGGAATGGATATGGAACCTTTTTAATAGAGAAGCTCGAAAAAGAGATCGGAAAAAAGTATGACAGTGTGCTGGTCGATGCGTCACTGCCGGCATGCTGTTTATATGAGAAATTGGGGTATCGTACAGTAAAGCATGAGCGGATGGCTTTGATGAATGATGCTGTGCTTGTTTATGAAGTGATGGAGAAGAGATTGGACGGGAAAGATGCCAGAATATAAACAGGAACGAATCCCTCAAATAGTCCCAAAAAGGAACGGATCAGTGGATTCGTTCCTTTTTTGTGCATTTACCCCGTGTTAGCATGAAATTAGAAAGTAAATTCGGTAAATATGCTTAAAAGTAAGGGGGATGAGATGGAATTATACGATGAAATTATTCGAAACACGAGGGAATATTTATCGGCATACACACCTCGCTGTTATCCGTACGATGAGAAGAAGTGCTGGGAGGAGACTGCTTCGGGGGAAATGATCATGCTGCGTGATGCCGCTTTTGAACTGGGCGGAGGTAACTGTGAATCTGTCAATTACACATGTGTGACTTCTGCTTTGGATGGAGGCGGAAAAAATGAAGTGCTTCTTTATGGGCCGGAATTAAGTGAACTGAAGGGGGATGTATCGTTTGCGAGGATTGTTTTTCTTACTGCTGATCCGTCGGTTTGGGAGGGACTTAATGAGGAGGCTGCTTATCGGTTTATCCGTGATCTGGAATATGTCAGGTACCACGTCTATCCGAGGGGATATATGGTCAGAACATCGGCAAAGAGCAGCAAGGAGCAGGCAAGAGTCAGCAGGGAGGCTTTGAAAGCGGGGATTAGTTTTGAAAAGCTTGGAGCTGTATATATCAGAAAGTACCTGCAAAATCCGGGAATACAATCTGTACAGGTTCTGTTTCTGACCGGACTGGATTCGCTTGTACCGTTTCAAAAGGAGGCAGGGCAGGCGGAGGCGGTGACAGAAGCATTGAACCATATTTTAAAGGGGATGCCGATGAACTGCGGAACATGTGATTTGAAAGTAATCTGTGATGAAGTGGAGGGGATGCGTGCACTGCATCAAAAGAAGCGGTAGAACATTAGTGCGGATTAAACAGGCAAAGGAGAGCAAAATGGAAGGAAATGCAAAAGTAATAGCCGTCACAGGTAAAGGCGGCGTGGGAAAGACCTCTCTTGCGGCAGCGCTCGTGCGCAGGCTTACAGAACGGTATCCGGAGGCAAAGGTACTTGCGATTGATGCGGACCCGGCAGTGGGGCTTGCGACAGCCCTTGATGCAGAGGTTAAGGAGACACTGGATGATATCCGTCTGGAGATTACGGACGGGGTATCGGAGAAACTGAAGGAAACACAGGATATCCTATCGGAGGCGAAGTTCCGTATTCTCGATATGATGGATGAAAAAAACGGGTTTGCGTTTGTTGCAATCGGAAGGCCCGAATCGTCCGGCTGTTATTGTGCCATTAATTCTTATCTCAGGGATGTAATTTCCATGCTGGCGGGGCAGTTCGACTATGTGGTGATTGATGGGGAGGCCGGGATCGAGCAAGTGAACCGGCGCGTCATGGAACAGGTGACACACCTGCTTCTCATAACCGACCAGAGCAGGAAAGGGATGCAGGTTATCCAGACGATCAAGGAGGTTGCCGACCGGCTCGTGATGTATGAGAAGCTGGGGGTTGCGGTCAACCGGATTACACAGACCGTTATTCCAATGGAGAGCCCGTTTCCGGATGAACCATTCATACAGATTAAAAATGATGAGGCCCAGATTGTGAATGATATTCAGGGGAAAAGTGTATTCGAACTGCCGGAAGATTCCCTGCTGATGAAAGGGGCGGACGAGATTTTGGAGGCATTGAAACTGTAACGTAACTGTTCAGTACAGGACTGTGCATTTACTGCACAGTCCGTACGAAAACGTAGAACAGCCAGAAGCAAGCCCCATCGCCAAAGGCGATTTTCATGGGCTTGCGGCGTAACTGTTCATGGTCCTGAACAGTTACACTGTAACGGGGATTTACATGAACAGAAAAGGGAGGCGATCGTATTTATGAAAGATTTGAAGCATCTGTATGATTTGGAGCAATTGCTTCAGGAGTGCAACAATGATCTGGTGAAAGCGGCGTGCGAAAAGGGACAGATTGCGGTCGGGGACGTGTGCAGTATGATACCGGAAGTACTGCTGAACCTGCCCGGATGTTTTTCCGTGCGTTTAAGGGCACCACGGACCGGTTCTATAGAGATCGGGACATATTACATGACGAGTCTGCTGTGCGAGTACTGCCGGGCCCTTGTGGAACGTGCGGTGGAGGGCGGCTATAATTTTCTGGACTGTATCATTGCACCGGATGCATGTGCGGCCATGAACCGCTGTGTAGAAAACATGGAACTTTTGAAGACCTGTGAGAAGGAGAAGTTTTTCGTTACATATTCAGACGTGCCGATGAAGTCGGATGAAACGGCGCTGAAGCATTATGTAAGGCAGATGCGGCTGCGTGTGCTGGAGCCGCTCCATGATGTGTATGGCATCGATGTTTCGGATGCGGCGCTTCTTGAAGCAGTGGAACAGCATAATAAAGTATGCCGTCTGATCCGTGAACTTGGAGAATTCAGGAAGGAAGAATACCCCCGTATAACGGGCTACGAGTTCTACATATTCTGTCTGGCAACTTACTGCTGTCCGAAGGATATGCTTCTCCCGATTCTGGAAGAGACTCTGGAGGAAGTACGCGAAAGAGAGCCGGATCAGGAGAAAACTTACCGGATCAGGGTTTTGCTTGCAGGATCTGAGATTGACGATCTGGATTTTATAAAACTGATTGAAGACAACGGTGCTTTGATCGTGGCAGACAGACACTGCTTCGGTTCTTTTCCGGGGCGGGATGAAATCAAGATTTGCGAGGGGGAAGACCTGCTGACCCAGATCTGCCGCCACTATATGGTGACCGGACAGTGCCCACGTTTTATGAACACGGAAAAGGTAGAGGAGCGCAAAGATTATGCAGACCGGCTTGCGAAAGAATATCATGCGGACGGGATCATTTATGAACAAATGAAGTTCTGTGATTACTGGGGATATGAGAGGATGGCGGCGAGCCATATCATGCATGAGGAATATGGGTATCCGGTCCTTTCTATTGACAGGCCGTATGTTGTGGGGAGCTCGGGACAGCTCCGCACCAGAGTGCAGGCATTTGTGGAGAGTGTGGAAATCAAGAAGATACAAGGAGGGAGATAGATGGGCAGGAAGATCAACAGTGAAAAGCTTGGCAGCCTCTACTACGGAAAACGGACGAAGAAACGCCGTGAATGGCGAGGTGCAGCGGATACATGGTATGACTATACGCGCTGGCTGAAAAACTGGTCGGTGATGGCAAAATTTATGGCAAAACCGGCCAACTTAAAAGGCTTTTTCCGCTACCGCTGGATGGGGAACTATCTGGCTGTACCGGATTTTGTGGACCGCCATACAGAGGGACTGAGGGGCCCGCAGCTGCGTATCGCGCATCAGGAATTTGATTTTATTGTGGAACATGTCTGCGATACGATCAGTGATTTGTTCAGGGCCGACCCGAAATGTGGTAATGACGAAGAGTTTAGCAAGAAGCTTGTCGTATTCGATGAAAATATGATGTCGCAGATCATGAACGGTTTTCCAAATCTGAAAATGGTCTGCAGGGAGATTCCGATCGTCTACACCCCTTCCACGGTAGCGCAGGATGGTGTCCTTCATTATATTGATGTAGCAGAAGAGTTTGGACTGCCTTCCGATGTCTGTCCGATGCCGGCCGCGGAGCTGGGCTGTGCGATTGATGATGACTACCCGCTTGTTGGTGTGTGTGCCGTGAACTGCAATACAACCTGTGACGGCAGTCTGATGGGGAACGGTGTGGAGGCAAGAAGGTTCAATATTCCGTCGTTCCAGCTTGCCGTTCCAATCCGGCATATGCAGCAGAGCGTGCAGGAATATGGTGCGGAAGAAGTAGCAAACTGCATCCGGTTTATTGAAGAACAGACAGGTGAAACGTTCGACTGGGATCATTACTTCAAGTGTATGGAAACATTTAATGAGGAGACGAAGCTGTTCCGTGAGTGGCTGGATATTTCCAAAACGAATCATCCGCAGGTGATCGGGAATAATGTGGCGCTGTACCGGGATGCCTATTATCAGGTGGGAGGCGGCCGTGATCCCCGTTTCCTTGAGAATGACCAAAAGATCACGCATCTGGCGTATAAAGGATATGAGAAGAAGGTTCCCTGTGTGTCCGAGGTTCGTCACCGTGCGGTGTTGTGGGGCGTTCAGGCACAGTACTATACGGCATTTCCGATCTGGCTGCAGAACTGCTGGGGCATCCTTCCGCTGATCGACATGCTGAGCCTGACCTCTACAGAGCTGTACAGCACCACGGATAAACAACAGGCCCTGTATGACATGGCAGACCTGTACATGAAGATGAATATGAGAAACCGCTCCAACGGTGGATATGAAGTCGGTGTGGATGATCTGTGGCGGTTTTGTGAGGAATTTCATGCAGACATGGTCATTATGTATGAACATATCGGGTGTAAGGCAATGGCAGGTTACCACGGAATCTTCGAGGAGCAGGCGAAAGAGCGCGGGCTGCACCTGATCTGGGTGACACACGGCCTGATGGACCCGAGAAAAGCGGGACGCAAGGATATGCGTGACGAGGTGAACCGTTATATGAGGACGGTGCTGAGAGAGGAGCCGCTGGATGAGTCTCTGGAAGATTTTCAAGATGAAAACAACTGGTAGAGAGGAGCTGACAGGTGATGAAAAAATATTTTGGCGGCTGTGATGTTGGTTCAACCTATACAAAGTGTGTCATATTGGATGAAGACGGAAATATGGCTGCCCATACGACCATGAAAAGTAAAATGAATTCAGAAAAAAGCGCGCGCGCGGCAATGGAGGAGACTCTCGCACAGGTGCCGGGGCTTGATTCCCCGGAGGATCTGGCCTACCTGATCGGAACAGGGTATGGGAGAAATAAAGTGCCCTTTGCACAGGAAAATATCAGTGAGATCAGCTGTCATGCTATGGGTGTGCATATGACGGACCCGAAAGTCAGGGCTATCATTGATATCGGCGGGCAGGACATCAAAGGAATCGCAATTGATACAGACGGAACAGTAAAGAATTTTGCCATGAATGATAAGTGTGCGGCCGGTACCGGGCGTTTTTATGAGACAATGGCAAATGCATTCGAGATGTCACTTCCGGAGTTTTCGAAACTGTCCCTGACAGCCAAAAATGTGATTCCGATTACGGCCCAGTGTACCGTATTTGCAGAGAGCGAGGTCATTACACTGGTGGGAGAAGGAAAACCCATGAATGAGATTGCAGCCGGAATCCAGCGTTCTGTTGCAAAGCGATGCTTCATTATGGCAAAGAAAGCCGGAGCCACAGACAGCGTGACACTGACTGGGGGCTGTGCAAAAAATGACGGTCTGAAGAAGGCGATTGAGCAGGTTCTGAAACTAAAAGTAGTAGATCTAAAGACAGACCCGCAGCTGATGGGGGCACTCGGGGCGGCTGAGTATGCAAGGCAGAAAGGTCTGGCAAAAGGGAAAGGAAGATGACGATGAAGAAGAGAGTCTGTAAAATATTGAAAACGGTAGTTGTTGTTTTTGCAGTGCTGTTTGGGCTCAGCCTGATTGTATACTATTTTAATCTGGACATGAAACTGGCGGCCGGGATGCAGAAGATCATGGATAAAGTGTATGACAGCAGGAAGAGGGACCGCCGCCTGTAGGTATGCCGGGGAATGGAATATTTCAAAACGAAAGGAGTTAAGTTATGAGACCGTTGATTATGAAACTGGCCACGAAGATAAGTGTCGAAGCCAAATCGTATACGGGAATCACGGTTCATGATCCGGAATACAGGATACTGGAACCGGTGGTGACGGACGAGATGGCGGAGGTGGCGCTTGCGGCGAAGGTGCGTAAGAATATGACTGCAGATGAGATTGCCTCACGCTGTAAAAAACCGCTGGAGGAGACGAAAAAGCTTTTATGGGATCTGGCCGTGACAGGTGTGATGCGTGTACACCATGCAGACGGGACGGACTACTATATGCTGCCGATCTGGGTTCCGGGAATCATGGAGATGATGGTTGCGAACAAAGAGCAGGCAGAGAAATATCCGGTGATGGCGGAGTGTTTCGAGGAATATACCCGCAGACGGACCAAACTGCTCGGACCAAATGTTCCGGTTGGAAAAGGACTGATGCGTGTCATACCCGTCGAGGAGGCAATCAATGGAGACAGCCATGCTGCGGATTACGAAGAAGTATCCTCCTACATTGAAAAAGCCTGGCGGCTGTGTGTGTCTGACTGTACATGCCGGCGCTCCAGAAGACTCATGGGCGAGGGCTGCGGCCATCTGGAGCAGGATATGTGCATCCAGCTGGACGAGGGGGCCGATTATTTTATACGCACCGGCGTAGGGCGTGAAATTACGAAAGAGGAAGCCTTTGAGATTTTGAAGCGTGCAGAAGAGAACGGGCTGGTGCATGAGATACAGAACCTGGACGGTGAGGGGAAGACGGTGGCCATCTGCAACTGCTGCACCTGTTCCTGTTTTTCCCTGCGTGTTGGAAAGTATTATATGTCACCGGATTTCAACAGATCTAACTATGTTTCCAAGGTAGATGTGGATAAGTGTACAGCCTGCGGCCAGTGTGTGGAAAACTGTCAGGTGAATGCACTCCATCTGGGAAGAAAACTGTGTGCGAAGACCCCGATCCCGGAAAAAGAAACCGAGACGCCGCACGACCATGTGTGGATGCTGAACAAGAAACGATGGAACCCGGAGTTCCGTTTTAACAGGGATGAGATTGACGAAAATGGAACCGCTCCCTGTAAAACCAATTGCCCGGCTCATATTGCCATACAGGGTTATATCAAACTTGCCGCGCAGGGAAAATATATGGAGGCGCTCGAGCTGATCAAGAAAAACAATCCGTTCCCGGCGGTCTGCGGACATATCTGCAACAGACGCTGTGAAGATGCCTGTTCTCGTGCAGATGTGGATGAACCGGTAGCCATCGATGAGATTAAGAAGTTTATTGCAGAGCAGGAACTGAAGGCAGAAACACGCTTCATTCCAAAGATGCTGAATCCTCAGGGAGAAAAATACGGGAAAAAGATCGCCGTTATCGGCGGGGGCCCTGCAGGGATGAGCTGTGCGTATTATCTACAGATACGCGGATATGATGTCACCGTATTCGAGAAAAATGACCGGCCCGGCGGTATGCTGACAATGGGGATTCCCACGTTTCGTCTGGAGAAGGATGTGGTGGATGCAGAGATCGAAGTTCTGCGTGAGATCGGCGTTACATTCCGGACTGGAATTGAGGTCGGCAGGGATGTGACCATTAGAGAACTGCGGCAGCAGGGATATGAGGCGTTTTATCTGGCAATCGGCGCCCAGGGAGGAAGAAAACTGGGGGTAGAGGGCGAAGGAGCCCGGGGCGTGCTGTCCGGTGTTACATTCCTAAGAAATATCAGTCAGGATGAATCAACAAAGCTGGAAGGCAGGACGGTTGTTGTCGGCGGGGGAAATGTTGCCATTGACGTGGCACGTACGGCGGTCCGGGCTGGAAGCAGTGAAGTGGCCCTGTATTGTCTGGAGAGTGCGGACGAAATGCCCGCACAGAAGGAAGAGCAGGAAGAAGCAAAGGCAGAAGGAATCTCATTAAACTGTGGCTGGGGACCAAAACGGATACTGACAGAGGATGGAAAAGTGACAGGGATAGAATTCAAGCGCTGCACAGCCGTGTTTGATGAAAACCACCGTTTCAGCCCACAGTATGATGAACATGATACAGTTACGATAGAATGTGAGAATATTCTTGTCTCCATCGGACAGTCCATCCAGTGGGGGACCATGCTGGACGGAACCCGGGTCAGGCTGAACAGGAATCAGACAGTGATGGCAGACGAGAGGACTTATCAGACAGGGGAGCCGGATATCTTTGCCGGAGGTGATGCATACACAGGACCGAAGTTTGCCATCGATGCTATCGCGGCAGGAAAAGAAGCGGCCGAATCTATCCATCGGTACGTACAGCCGGGACAGAGTCTGACCATCGGGCGTCCGGCAGGCAAATACCATGAATTAGACAAAGAAAATGTGGAATGGGACAGCTTTGACCATGCACGGAGGGAAAGACCATGTGCCCCGGACCCGGAACAGGCAAAGCATTCGATGAGAGACCTGCGCGGAACATTTACCGAGGAGCAGGTGAAAAAAGAGACAGAGCGCTGCCTTGGCTGCGGGGCAACCGTGGTAGATCAGAATATCTGTGTAGGATGCGGCATCTGCACGACAAAGTGCAGGTTTGATGCGATTCATCTGGAGCGCAGATATGACGGGCATGAAGTTCCGTATGAGAAACTGATTGTCGGACACATGGCACCCACACTTGTAAAGAGAGGGGCAAAGATTGCAGCAAGACAGGCAAAAGAACTGGTGAAACGCAGGTGATTAATCATGCATGAACTTGGAATTGTACTTAGTATTGCAGATAAAGTGATGGAGGTTGCACAGGCAAACCAGCTGACAGAGATCAAAGCCATCACCATGCAGATCGGGGAAATCAGTTCTGTGATCCCGGAGTATCTGGAGAAATGTTTTCCGGCGGTAGCAGAGAGAAATCCTCTGTTTGAGAATACAGAATTGAAGATCGAAATCCTTCCGGCAAGATACCTGTGCCATGTCTGCGGAGAATCCTTCAGCCTTGGGGAATTTGAGGAGGCGAAAGGATGCCCCTCCTGTAAAGAAAATCAGTTGCTAGAACTGCTGACCGGGAGGGAGTGTTTTATAAAAAATATTGAAGCGTGGTAGATGTGACTAAAAAATACCGCCTCTGGAGTTTATATCCAGGGGCGGCTGTTGTTTATATCAACCCATGTATCTCTCAGGTATTCCGGCATTGCCTCATAAAAGATCTCAGCCATGTCCCCGGGCGTCAATGCATCCATATCGTTAAGCCATTCCTGAAGAATCCCCACACAGCCGTGGCAGTAGTGGCTGATGGAATAGCGGTCGCGGACCGAGAGCTCACTTTTCCCTGTAGTAGTCAGGTAACAGTTTGCAACGATTCCAAAGGAATACGAATATAAGAACCCGGAGTGTGCATTCTGGCCCGATGAGCGGAATGCCCGGCGGTAATAACGGGAATCTTCCGAAATTCCCCTGAACATGTGAAACAGGAACTCTTTCCAGCTGTGACAGACCCTCTGTCCGATCAGGCGCTCGGCAAGTGCCATTGAATTGAAATTTAATACATCATACTTATCATGAAAATGCCGGTAGAACGTGGACTTGGAGACACCACTCTGCCGGATAATCATTTCTACCGTGATTTTTTCGAACGGTGTGTGATCCAGCAATTCATTAAAAGCATTGAAAATACGCTGTTTGGTGTATGAGCTGTGATTCATGGCGGCCCTCCTCTTTCCTGTATTGGATTACATTCTAATTATAAGCGAAACTTTTTGATCTGTAAATAAATGAAGGAAAGATGCGATTAAGTATAAATTCAGTGAAAAGCACTTAACTACAAATTGAGGTTAAGTGAAAAAGACATTATACTACTTAATAGAGCTTATATTTATAGCAAAAGACGGAGGAAATATGTATGAAGTGTTATGAAATGTTTGAACTTAAGTTCAGCGGGCCTGCACCGGAAGGGTCCCGGGCGGAGGCAGATGTTGCCGCTGTTTTTCGGTGCGGTGATGATGAAAAAACGGTAAAAGGGTTCTATGATGGTGACGGGATTTATAAAGTGCGTTTCCTGCCACAGCAGACAGGAACTTACAGTTGGAAAGTGGAGGGTGTTGTACAGGCGGAAGGTACAGAGGAATGTACGGCATCGGACAAAAGCCACGGTATGGTCCAGGCAGTGGGGACTCATTTTGAGTATGAAGACGGAACGAAGTACCTTCCTTTTGGCACCACCATTTATGCACTGGCACACCAGACGGAAGATATCATTACACAGACGCTGGAGTCACTGGAAAAGGCTCCGTTTAACAAAGTAAGGCATTGTATTTTTCCGAAGCATTATGACTACAACCACAACGATCCCGAATTTTATCCGTTTGAGAAAGACGCAGAGGGGAATTGGGATGTACACCACCCGTGTCTTGCCTACTGGAAACATTTTGAGGAAATTGTTACGAGAATGGGAGAGATGGGGATTGAGACAGACCTGATTCTTTTTCACGCATATGACCGGTGGGGCTTTGCCTTCCTGAATATGGAAGAATGCAGGGTATATCTTGATTACGTCATGCGCAGGCTTGCGGCTTACCCGTACATATGGTGGAGTATGGCTAACGAGTATGATATTATGTTCAACCATACGATAGAAGACTGGTATGAGATAGAACGTATTATCACCGAAGAGGACCCTTACCACCATCTGTTAAGCAACCATAACTGTATGAAGCTTTATGACTTTTCCAGACCGGCAGTGACACACTGCTGTGTACAGACAATTGCGATGTATAAGGCTGACGAATGGCAGAAGCGCTTCCGGAAACCTGTCGTTTTTGATGAGTGCTGCTACGAAGGTGATTTACAGCATGAATGGGGCAATATTTCCGGCTTTGAGATGGTGAACCGCTTCTGGTGTGCCTGTGCGAAAGGAGCATATGTAACCCACGGCGAGACTTTTTTAGACGATCAGGATGTATTGTGGTGGGCGAAAGGCGGAAAGCTGAAAGGAGAAAGTCCAAAGAGGATTGCATTCTTAAAAGATCTGATGTATGGCCTTCCAGCCTGCATGACTCCGTGGGATGAACCGTTCTGGGAAGACTTTGAAAATGCTACGGAAGAAAAGACCGGCAGCATGGAGGATAATCCATTTTTCAAACTGATGGGATCTCTGGATGGAGAAAACAGAGAGATTATTCAGATGAAAAATGCGCAGTACAGCGGGTGCTGCGGGGAGGAAGTATTCCTCAAGTATTATGCGAGACAGTGTGCGAGGGTATCTTCCATCCACCTGCCAAAGGATAAGAAGTACCGGATCGAGGTGATCGACGTCTGGGATATGACGAGGGAGACACTAATTGAAGAGGCAAGCGGGACCACACAGCTTCAACTGCCCGGGAAAGAGGGGATTGCAGTTTTAGCGGTCCGGAGATAAAAATTTACCAAATCTCTGGTTGGAAAGAGCGAACAAGAAATGCTATAATGAAGAAACAAAAGTCGATACGAGGTATGCAGATGGAAGAACCAATCTTTAATATAGCTGTTTGTGATGATGAACTGCCGGACAGAGATACTATTGCAGATATGACAAAAGAGGTCTGTGATTTAGATCAGATAAATGCGCAAATATCCTGTTTTGGAAATGCGGAAGAACTTTTAAAAACAATGCAGGAGGGGAAGCAGTACCACATGCTTCTGCTTGATGTTATGATGCCCGGACAGGACGGCATGGAACTTGCCCGTTATCTCAGGGAAGATAAACGCAAGATTCCCATTGTGTTTATTTCCAGTAACCGGGAGATGGCCCTGCGTGGATATGAAGTGGCTGCTGCCCGTTATCTGGCAAAGCCTGTCGATAAAGAACGTCTCAGGGAAGCGGTGTCATTTTGCTATGAACAGGGGAGAGATAATGAAGAAATGCTCGTTCCTTTCAATGGCGGAGTGAGGAAAGTTGCGCTCAAGGAGATATATTACATTGAGATTAAAGGCAGGAAGTCCCGGATTACACAGGAAAAAGAGGAATGGGATACGCCTCTTACTATGGAAAAACTGGAAATGATGCTTACCGGCCATAAATTCATCCGGTGCCATCAGAGTTTTCTGGTGAACTGCCGCTATGTCAGGATACTTTGCACCTCCCATCTGGAGCTTATGGATGGAAGATGCATACCTGTCAGCAAACACCGCATAAAAAAAGTGCGGGAGACTTTTTTTCAATACATGGAGCATTAAGTGTATTAGGCCAGAGGGATGACTATAGAAACTTTATAGTGATTTTCATCCTGTTCCACGGACACCATTTCACCCCAGCGTTCCATAATCTGCTGTATAATTTTCAATCCATACCCATGTTTTTGCGTGGGTATTTTTTTGTGATCTGATCTTTTTGTGCACAGAGAGTTTTCACAGGAAAACACAAAATGCTGTTCTTTGCAGTGGAAATCCAGTTTAATATATGGATTTGCAATACCCGGGGCCGAAGCGGCGCTGATGGCATTGTCAAGGATGTTCATCATAAGGCAGCAAAGCTCCGTATCTGTAAGGGGAAGTTTTTCCGGTGCACTGGAACGTATAATTTCTACGGAAATGTCTTTGCCGGCAGCGGTACTGAGTTTTCCGTTAATGATAATATCCAGCACGGGGTTTCCGCTCGCCACTACGGGACGCACATTCTGTACCTGTTCAACTAATTCATCCAGATAATCGTTTATTCTTTCCGGCGTTTCCTTTGCCATTGAGCGGAGCATTTCATAATGTCTGGACATATCATGCCGGAGCATCATCATTTCTTCAGACTGGCGGCGCAGGTTTTCATAGCTTTCCAGCGCGAGTTCATTTCTGGCGGAAAGAATAGCCGTTTCTGACCTTCGCACCGTTTCCTTCTCCAGAATTTCTGTAATCATAGCAAAAAGACTGCAGATCAGGCATAGATACCAGACTAATTTTAAAGAAAAAATGGGTTCCAGCCGGGAAAAATCTCCTGCAAGGCGTGATAATACCTTATTAATATAATCAGGCTGAACCGGAATACTGATTAGTATAAAAACTATGTATCCGGAAATAACCGCCAGAGCAGCATGGGAAAATCGCCGGAAAAATGTATTGCCCCTGTGCCAGAGGAAAAAGGAACAAATAAGCAGTACCGTCATAGCCAGCAGACCAGAAGTTTGTGGGAAAAGCACAAAGAACAGATAAGTGTCTCCATAGGGCAGAACCCTTCCGGTTTGGACAATGGCGCTGAAAATGGCACTCGCCCACTGAAAAGCGGTTATAATGACAAACAATGGACGCAGACGTCCTGCATAGAATGTAAGAAAAGCAAGCAGGGCACCTATGGCCAGATAGAAGGACAGCCTTGACAGGTCGATGGGGACTTCCCCCAGATATTGAATGACAAAATCTGCCTGTATCAGTACGCTGCACATAAGGAAAAATATAGTAAGTGTAAGGACCGGCAGTGAGGGCAGGAAGGTTCCCAGAGAAGCATACCATACAAATGCGGCCAGCAGAAACAACTCCAGAGCGAACAGGAGCACGGCAGGAATCATGGTTTTTGCGGAAGAAGCAATCAGTCCGCTTTCATAAGAATATCCGCAGTATAAAGTAACATCACAGGGATAAACGGTTTCGCTATCTGCCTGTTTTTCGGATAAAGAGCTGCTCGACTGCGCAATGGTAAGTGTGCGTCCAACATAATCCAGAGGCAGTGACACAGTTACCGGTTCCGCCCGGTCATACTCCAGCATAGGCAGCTTAAGGCAGCCAATCCGGTTATCCAGCTCCGGGCAGTCTGTATAAACAAGAGTATCATCCAGAAAGACACTGATGGTCCGGTTGACGACACCAATCTGGAGGGCAGGGCTATCGAGATCTTCTGTCAGTTCACGGGAAAAATAAAACGTCTGTCCGCCATAATCAAGTCCTGTATAACCTCCGATACCATCGGACGTCAATTCTTTCCGATCCTCTCCGTTCTGGATATAAACGGTCCAGTCCTTCGCACCTTCTGACATTCCATCCTGCCCGTCTTCCGTAAAAAAGGAAAAGTCATAAGATACATCTTCCATTGGCCATGTATAATAAAAGACCGCCAGTACAGACGGGACACATAAAACCAAAGATAAAAACAATGCAATTATTAATTTTTGTAATTGCTTCATCTGAAAGCCTCCCTCATATCATGCTGGGTTTAGTGTAACAGGATTTTTTAAAGAATGTCAATGGAGGCGAAAAGAATTGACTGACCAGTTTTGTCATTTTTTCGCCCTGCTTTGCAGATTCGGTGGAAAGTGACTTCTGATTGCATTAAAATTATAAAATATGCAAAGAAATATTGACATGCAGATAGATAGGAGAGGTGCATGATGGAGAATAGATTACCGGTAATGAATGTACATATGTTTGGGGAATTTACGTTGGAATACGGCGGCAGGCGGATTACTTTCGGGCGGGATTCGGACAGCTGGGCCATGAAACTGCTTCAGATACTGCTTTTCTGTGGTGATAAAGGGATTTCACGGGTGAAATTGCTGGAAGATATGTATGATCGGGATGAACTGGCGGATGTGTCCGGCGATCTCGAGGGGGTATGCCGGCGTTTGAATGAGATGCTGGTGAAAGCCGGGCTTCCTGAATATGAGTATATTAAGATAGAAAATGGGGCTTACCAATGGCAGTCCCCAATGGAAGTCCGGACAGATACACAGGAGTTTTCTGACTGGATGGAACAGGCGTACCAGGAGGACACCCCTGCAAGGATAGAACTCCTGCGAAAGGCCTGTGAAATCTACAGGGGGGAATTCCTTCCAGGAGGTTCCTCAGGAGCGTGGGTTCTGGTGGAATCTGTAAAATACAAAAAACAATATACCCGCGCCCTGAAAGAAGTATGCGATTACCTGATGAAACGTCAGGAATATGAGGCAGCCCTTAACCTGTGTACTGCAGCCAGTGAGATATACCCGCTGGATGAGTGGCAGGTGAGACAAATTGACTGCCTTATGGCCCTAAACCGTTACAAGGAGGCCATGCAGATCTATGAGGAAACAACGAAGCGAGTGTTCGAAAAGCTTGGAACCAGTCCATCCGACAGGATGACGAGCCGATACAGGGAGATGAGCAGCATGATGGGGCTCAAGACCCGGAATATCGGGGACATCAAATGCGGTCTGGATGGTGATTACGAAGAAGGCGCACTTTACTGTACTTTTTTCGGCTTTAAGAATAACTACAGGCTCGTGAGACGAATGATTGAGCGTAACGGACAGTCGGTCTACCTGATGCTCTGCACCATTACGGACGGAACGGACAGACTAACGGAGGATAAAGAGCGTTTGGAGGCCATGTCGGATGAACTATACGATTCCATTAAATTTTCTCTGAGAAGAGTTGACTTTTTTACAAAATGCAGCCCCACCCAGTATCTAATCCTGTTGGTGGGAACCAATCAGGAAAATACACAGATGATATACGAACGGATCTTGCGCCGGTTCAGCAAAAAGCACAAGTCATGGAAAGAGTATCTGGATTTTTATGTTTCTACTATCGACGATGTAGAAAGAGACAATTCCCGGATCAGTTTTCGGGGAGACAGCTTCCTGTGGGATTAATCCAATCCTCCTTTTTATATTATACAGAACTTCGTTCTATCAGCTGTGTGGCAATTTCGATCTTGACAGGCTTGGCTCCCTTTTCATTCAGGATGGTGACCAGCCGGCGTGCCGCCATCTCCCCCATATACTGCTTGGGCACGTGGATGGTCGTAAGAGATGGCTCCACGATCCTGCTTAAGGGGATGTTGTCAAATCCTACGATAGAAATATCGCCGGGGATCGAATAGCCATACTCTTTAAAAGCTTTCATCGCTCCTACGGCAATGAGGTCATTGTCTGCAAAATAGCAGGGGGCCAGTTCTTCCTTGTTTTCGAGTATTTCCTTCATATCTGCATAGGCACCGTCAATGGAAGGCGTGAGCATATGTACGATACTCTTTGAAGAGGCCATGCCATAGGATCGGACCGCCTTGAAAAATCCGGAGTTTCTCTCCGCAAAATTTCCGATTGGATAAGAGGACCTTAAATATCCCGGCTGTTTCTTTGTCTTTTTAATCAGATGCCTTGCAGCCAGATAAGCGCCCTGTACATTATTGATCAGTACATAATTACAGTCGACAGTTTCAAAATAGGTATCTAAAAGTACAAAAGGCACCGGCAGTTTTTGAAAAATAGCCAGGTCCTCCGGAGCCATTTCTGTCCCGAGGAGTACGATCCCGACGCAGTCGGAATACTGGATTTCTTCCAGCTGCTCTTCCACATCTCCTTCATCTCCGTAAATATAACTGATTTTCACTTTATATCCCGCTTCTTTGCATCCGAGTACGATTCCGTCGGAAAGTTCGGAGAAGAACGGGGTATCGGCAACAACGGCCCCATGTTTCTTATATAATACAAAATAAATATTTCCGGTGACATTGTGTTTGTCGGATATACGGGAAAAATCATAACCATATTCAACCGCGGCGTCCATAACCATTTTGCGGGTTGCCGTGCTGACACCCGGCTTATTGTTCAGTGCCATTGAGACGGCAGCTGCGGACAGATTCAGTTTTCCGGCAAGTTCTTTTGCTGTAATTGTCATAAGAATATCCTTCCTTTTTTCCAAATCAAATGCTGTAACTTCATTATGAACTCTTTCCTTAATTATTTCAATGCTTAAGTTAATAATTAAGTTAATTATGCTGAATAATTGGATGAAATTAAGCTTCGTGAATTATATACTGCAAGTAACAAAGAAAAGCCACTCACCTGTTCATGGAACAGGACGTTGTTAAGGAGGAAGTAAAATGAAGAAAATTAAGTTAGGCTTTGCACCGACAAGAAGGAGCATCTTCAGTGCACCGGATGCGGTTAAGTTCCGGGGGCTGACAGCAAAACGTCTGGAAGAGCTGGGAATTGATTTCATAGATATTACAGATATCAATGAAGAAGGGCTTTTGTATGACGATCATGATGTCGAGAAAATAGCAGCCAAATTTATTGCAGAGGGTGTTGATGGCCTGATGCTGCCTCATTGTAATTTCGGTACGGAGTATGTCTGTGCAAGGCTGGCGAAGAAACTGAATGTCCCGGTTCTCCTCTGGGGACCGCTGGATGAGCGCCCGGAACCGGACGGAACAAGACTCAGGGATACGCAGTGCGGTTTGTTTGCAACGGGAAAAGTACTCAGAAGATTCCAGATCCCGTTTACATATCTTACAAACTGCCGTCTGAATGACCCGGTATTCGAGCGGGGCTTAGGAGACTTTCTGGCGGTCTGCAATGTAGTAAAAACGTTCCGTAATATCCGGATTCTCCAGATTTCTACAAGACCGTTTGATTTCTGGACAACGATGTGCAACGAAGGAGAGCTTCTGGAGAAATTCAATGTCCAGCTGGCGCCGGTACCGATGACAGAGCTGGTAGAAGAAGTCAGGGCGGTAAAGGCAGAGAAGAGTGAACTGGAAGCGATGACTGCATACATCCACGAGACGATGGACGTGCAGATTCAGGAGCACCAGACAGAAAATGTTGCGGCGCTCGCTGTTGCCATGAAGCACCTTGTAACAAAATATGGCTGCCAGGCTGCGGCAATCCAGTGCTGGAATGCCCTGCAGACGGAACTCGGGGTAATGCCGTGTGCAGCCAATGCGATTTTAAATGAAGAAGGAATCCCGGTTGTCTGTGAAACGGATATCCACGGTGCGGTTACTGCATTGATGGTCGAAGCGGCAGGCATGGATGAGGCGAGGGGGTTCTTTGCGGACTGGACAATCAGACACCCGGATATTGCCAACGGGGAACTGCTCCAGCACTGCGGACCGTGGCCGGTTTCTGTTGCAAAAGAAAAGCCAAAGCTTACCTACCCGCTCGCATTTGATCATCCGGGAAGTCTGACGGCAGAGGCAAAACACGGTGATGTAACACTCTGCCGGTTTGACGGGGATAACGGGGAATACTCCCTTCTCCTCGGAAGAGCAAAAGGAGTGGACGGCCCGAAGGGTATGGGAACTTATCTCTGGGTTGAAGTGGAGAATATCAAGCGTCTGGAAGCGAAGATTGTGGAGGGGCCATACATTCACCACTGTGTAGGAATCCACAGAGATGTTGTGCCGGTGCTCTATGAGGCTTGTAAATATATAGGTGTAAAACCGGATCTGTATGATCCGATTGAGGAAGAAGTAAGGGCATATCTCCGCGGAGAATGATCCTTATTCCAAGTTTGGAACAACGCATAAATAATAGAAGGAAAGGTGAAATTAGAATGAATTTAAAAGCATTGGCATATAAGCTGAGAGAAGACACCGTAGATTTGATCCGTGCGGGAAAGGCAGGACATATCGGCGGGGACATGAGTGTGATGGAAATTTTGACAGAGCTGTATTTTGACCAGATGCATATTAGCCCGGAAAACATGGATTCACCGGACAGGGATTTATTTGTCATGAGCAAGGGACATTCTGTAGAGGCTTATTACTCCGTTCTGGCAGAAAAAGGTTTTTTCCCGAAGGAGCAGCTGCACAAAGAGTTTAGTAAGTTTGGATCAAAATTCATCGGACACCCAAACAATAAACTGCCTGGAATCGAAATGAATTCCGGCTCCCTCGGACATGGACTTCCGGTCTGTGTAGGGATGGCAAAGGCAGGAAAAATGGATGACAGGTCTTACAGGGTCTATACCGTTATGGGCGACGGGGAACTGGCGGAAGGTTCTGTGTGGGAAGGCGCAATGGCGGCAAGTCATTATAAGCTGGATAATCTCTGCGCGGTGGTTGACAGGAACCGTCTGCAGATTTCAGGTGGTACGGAAGAGGTAATGGCGCATGATGATCTGCATGAACGTTTCAGAAGCTTTGGCTGGCACGTAATCGATGTGGCCGACGGCAATAATATCGATGAACTGAAAGCGGCTTTTGAAGAAGCAAAGACAGTGAAAGGAAAACCGACTGTCCTGATTGCTAACACGGTAAAGGGAAAAGGTTCCCCAATCATGGAAAATAAAGCGGCCTGGCACCATAAAGTACCCACGGACGAAGAATATACACAGATAATGAAAGACTTAGAACAGGCAAAGGAGGCAGCAGAATAATGGGAAAAATAGCAAATAAACAGATGATTTGTGAAGTATTGATGGAACATGCGGTTCAGGATAAGAGTATTGTGGCCCTGTGCAGCGATTCCAGAGGGAGTGGTTCTTTTACTTCGTTTGCAGACCAGTATCCGGAGCAGTTCGTGGAAACCGGGATTGCCGAACAGAACCTGGTCAGTATTGCAGCAGGTCTTGCAAAATGCGGTAAGAAAGCTTATGCAGTTTCTCCGGCATGTTTTTTGTCTACAAGAAGTTATGAACAGTGCAAGGTGGATGCCGCATACTCCAATACGAATGTGAAGCTGATAGGCATCAGCGGCGGTGTCAGCTACGGAGCTCTCGGAATGAGCCATCATTCTGCACAGGATATCGCGGCTATGAGCGCAATCCCCAATATGCGTGTCTATATCCCGAGCGATTACCTCCAGACAAAGGCACTGACAGAAGCACTCCTGGAGGATGAGAAACCAGCGTATATCCGTGTCGGAAGAAATGCAGTAGATGCAGTATATGAGGAAAATAACGTGCCGTTTGAAATGGATAAGGCTACATTCGTGACAGAGGGTGAAGACGCAGCGGTCATCGCATGCGGGGAAATGGTTGGTCCTGCAAAAGATGCGGCAGAGCTTCTTGCGAAGGAGGGCATCCATGTGTCCGTGATTGATATGTACTGTGTGAAACCACTGGATGAAGCAGCGGTAATTAAGGCGGCATCTGGCGCAAAGGGCGTGGTTACGGTGGAAGAACATGCACCGTTCGGAGGTCTTGGATCAATGGTTGCACAGGTAGTCTCAAGGGAGTGCCCGAAAAAGGTATTGAATATGTCTCTTCCGGATGCCCCGGTTATTACAGGGACTTCAAAGGAAGTGTTTGATTACTACGGATTAAATGCACAGGGGATTGCAGCCAAAGTAAAAGAAGCGATTGCGTAACCGGCTGCCGGCATATTACAGGAGGCAAAAATGCAGGATCAATATATTATCAGTATAGACCAGAGTACACAGGGCACAAAAGCCTTACTGTTCAGCGGCGGGGGTAAACTTCTGGAGCGCTCTGATTTATCCCACAGGCAGATTGTAAATGAATCCGGATGGGTGTCCCATGACCCGGAGGAAATTTATCATAATACTATCCGTGTTGTGAAGGATCTTCTGGAGAAAGCAGATATTGACAGGGAAAAGGTTGCCGGGGTAGGGATCAGTAATCAGAGGGAAACCTCTCTGATCTGGGATTCTGTAACCGGGAAACCTGCGGCAGATGCCATTGTATGGCAGTGCGCCCGCGCCCAGGGTGTCTGCGAAAAAGTGGAGAAGGAAGGTCATGGAGAGCTGATATGCAGAAGCACGGGGCTGAAACTTTCCCCGTATTTCCCGGCATCCAAGTTTGCATGGCTGTTGGAAAATACAGAAGGAGCGAAAGAAAAAGCAGCAGACGGGAGACTTTGTTTCGGGACCGTTGACACGTGGCTTGTATATAAACTGACGAACGGGAAGGCTTATAAAACGGATTATTCTAATGCATCCAGAACACAGCTGTTCAACATCCATACATTGACATGGGATGAAGACATCTGTTCTATCTTCGGTATTTCACCGGACAGTCTGGCTGAGGTATGTGATTCCGACAGCTGTTTCGGGATGACGGATTTCGGAGGTGTGCTGCCTCATGAAGTTCCCATCAGCGGGGTTCTGGGAGATTCGCACGGAGCCCTGTTCGGGCAGGGGTGTCTGGAACCGGGGATGATGAAAACGACCTATGGCACGGGTTCTTCTATCATGATGAACACAGGTGAAAAGCCTGTCATGAGCACACATGGTGTGGTTACCTCTCTGGCATGGAAGATAAATGGGAAAGTGAATTATGTGCTGGAGGGAAATATCAACTATACCGGGGCGGTCATTAGCTGGCTGAAGGATGAAGTCCAGTTAATCAGCTCACCGGGAGAGACAGAAGGCCTCTGCAGGGAAGCAGAACCAGACGATGAACTCTATTTCATTCCGGCGTTTACCGGACTCGGGGCGCCCTATTGGAACAGCCGTGCAAAGGGGATGCTGAGCGGGATCACAAGAACGACCAGACGGGCCGAAATCGTCCGGGCATGTACTGAATGTATCGCATA
Organism: Clostridium sp. AF19-22AC; assembly: GCF_003479085.1. Lineage (NCBI taxonomy): Bacteria > Bacillati > Bacillota > Clostridia > Eubacteriales > Clostridiaceae > Clostridium > Clostridium sp. AF19-22AC. The sequence goes on from NZ_QUGN01000023.1 coordinate 84,997, forward strand.
TCAGATCATGGATATTGTTCAGGCCATGAGTCAGGATGCCGGGCTGGATGCGGTACAGCTCAGAGTCGACGGCGGACCTACAAAAAACCAGTATCTGATGCAGTTCCAAAGCGATGTCCTGGATGCCGAAGTACTTGTGCCGGATGCCGAAGAATTGTCCGGGATCGGAGCTGCCTATGCGGCGGGAATCGCACTGGGGGTATTCGCCCCGGATGTGTTCGAACAGATGAAGAGGGAAAGATATACACCGAAGATGACGGCAGGAAGAAGAGAAAAGAAGATCGGCGGCTGGAAAGAGGCTGTGGGGAAAGTGCTGTAGACAGCTATTAATTGATAAATCGCCTTCATTATGCTATGGTTTATGTAAACACTTTTGTTTATATGAAGAGGATGCATTATGGAAGAATACCGTCACGAGTTTATTGATAAAAATGAAATGCTTGACCTGCATCTGGATTTCTTCATTGATCCCGGGCAGACAGTAATTAATAAGCATTTCCACGACTGGATTGAGATTGTTTATCTGATCCACGGGGATCTGGAGATTCAGGTGAATAACAGGTCAATGAAGTTAAGAGAGAATGATTTTGTCGTGATCAACCCGATGAGTATTCACTCGACACGCTGCATGAACGGGAATACGGCGATTCTGCTTCAGATTCCGACATCGTTTCTGGAGAAGTTCATGCCGGATATCAGGGATTTTTCGTTTGCCGTGGATCTGGAGTCAAAAGATCCAAGGGTGCAGACTAAACTGGCTAATATCCGCAGTACACTTCAGGATTTATGGATTAATTATCAGTTTCAGGCGGAAGGGTACGTGTTTCGGTGTTACAGCCTCATCTTTGAGGTAATTTATATTCTGATCCACTCGTTCTCTTACAAAGTGGACCGGAAGGAACAGCAGAAAAACCAAAAGAATCTGGAACGTATTCAGGAGATTATGGAGTATGTGGAGAGTCATTATACGGAGCAGATTTCGATTGCGGAGATAGCGGGAAGGGTAGGACTTAATGAGATTTATTTCTCCAGATTTTTTAAGGCAAACATGGGGATGACTTTTCTCGAATACCTGAATATGGTAAGGCTGGAGAAGATTTATGTGGATCTTCTGAACACAAACATGCCGGTCAAAGATATCCAGATAAAGCATGGATTTTATAATGATAAGGTTTTCCGCAGGATGTTCCGCGAAGTATACGGATGTACTCCGCGGGAGGCAAGAACACAGTAGCATGGTGTAGTAAAGTAAAAATATGGGTCGATACAAAAAAGTTTGTATCGACCTATTTTTTCGTTTGTTTACATCCTTATATCCGGCCGCCGGAATTGCTAAAATATAACCATAAAAGGAAATGAAAGCTTACGGGGCCCTGAAGCTTAATTACCTGCCTGATTAACAGATGAGAGGAATTAAGGAGGAGTGTTCTGATGGAACAGAAAAAGAGAAAAGGATTATCCATTTTTGAGCGTTTCGCGTTTGGATGCGGAGATGCGGGATGTAACATTATTTATACGGCAATGACAGGGTTTCTGCTTCTGTATTATACAGATTATGCGGGTGTGAATGCGGGGGCTGTCGGTATCATCATGCTGGTTTCACGTGTTTTTGACGGAGTCAGTGATCTGATTATGGGAAATATTGTTGACCGGACTCATTCCAGATTTGGTAAGGCGAGGCCGTGGATTTTAAGGATGTGTATTCCGTTTGCACTTGCAGGAATCCTTCTGTTTTCGGTTCCTGCAAGCTGGGCTTCCAATGCGAAGCTGGTGTACGTGTTCATTACATATAACCTGGTTTCTACGGTGATCTATACAGCCATCAATGTGCCATATTCTTCTTTAAACGCACTGATGACGCAGGACCCATATGAGAGAAGTGTGCTAAGTATATTCCGTAATCTGCTTGCAACAGCAGGGTCACTTTTCATCAATACATTTACACTAAGATTTGTAGAATTTTTCGGGGACAATGCAGCGGCTTGGAGCAAAACATTCGGGGTGTTCGGGCTGATTGCGGTTATTCTGTTCCTGATTAATTTCGCGGGATGCAAAGAACGTGTAAAGCCGGCGGTAAAAGACGGGGAAGAAAAAACGGTTCCAGTCAAGGAAGGGTTTGTTTCCCTCCTGAAAAATAAATACTGGATTATTGTAACGGTCATGCTTGCTCTGATCTTTGTGTCTATGGCGCTGTATGGCGGGGCAACAGTTTATTTTGCAAAGACAGTGCTTGGAGATAAGAACCTTGTTGCGCCAATCGGGAATGCAGTCTATATCGCGCAGATCGTGACAATGTTTATCGTGGCTTTCTTTGTAAAGAAGATGGGCAAAAGAAATGTTATGATAGCGGGATGTGTATTGAACATCATAGGTTTCGGTCTGATGCTTTTGACGGATAATTATGTACTGATTATTGCATGCAGCGTACTGCGCGGTGTTGCTTCGGCGTGCATGGGGGCGACAATGTGGGCGATGGTTTCCGATACGATTGATTACGGCGAGTGGAAGACAGGCAACCGTACAGAGGGCCTTGTAAACAGTGCCTGCAGTTTCGGATATAAGATTGGCAACGGGCTTGGTTCTGCAATTCTGGGAGGTATTATCTCGATGGGCGGTTATGTGGATTCGGCTGCGGTACAGTCGGCAGGGGCGGTTTTCTCAGTAAAACTGGCGTTTGCAATTATCCCGATTGTGATCTATGTGGTCATCATCATTTTACTGAAAGGCTATAAACTGGATCAGGAATTTGACGGGATTATCGAGGATCTGAAGAAACGGGCGGAAGCTTAACATAGAAAGACGAGGTTGAATGTGATGTATATAAAAGGTGTGAATTTAGGAAACTGGCTTGTACTGGAAAAGTGGATGAATCCGGCTTTGTTCGAGGGGACAACGGCAGAGGATGAATATTACCTTCCCAGGCAGCTCACAAAAGAAGTCTATGAGGCGCGGATCAGGGTGCACCGCAGTGAATATATTACAGAACGGGACTTTGCCATTATCAAGTCTTACGGAATGAATGCAGTGCGTATTCCGGTCCCTTACTTTATCTTTGGTGACTGTGAACCCTTTATTGGCTGCATTGAGGAACTGGATAAGGCATTTGGCTGGGCGGATAAGTACGGGCTGAAAGTGCTGATTGACCTGCATACAGTGCCCGGCAGCCAGAATGGTTTTGACAACGGCGGCCTTTCCGGGGTATGTAAATGGGCACAGCAGGAAGAAAGTGTGGAGTTTACCCTGAACCTTCTGGAAAGATTGTCTGAGCGGTATGCTGACAGGAAAAGCCTCTGGGGAATCGAGATTGTGAACGAGCCGCTGACCGCAGCGGTATGGGACACGTTTCAGATTGAAGAGCGTTATCCTGCCGTAGATGCAGAAATGGCAGCAGGCAGTGCGCCGGTATCGTTTGAGTTCCTGAAAAAATTTTATATAGAGGCCTACCGCAGAATGCGTCGATATCTGCCGGAGGATAAGGTGATTGTATTTCATGACGGCTTTGATATTTATGCATGGAAAGACTTTATGAGGGAAGAAGAGTTCAAAAATGTCGTGCTGGATACACACCAGTATCTGATGATGGCAGAGAGTGATGGATGCCCTCAGAATAAAGATGCCTATGTGGAATATATCAAAGAACATTATGAAAAGGCAGTAGATGAGATGCAGCAGTATTTTCCGGTTATATGCGGAGAATGGTGTCTCTTTAACTCACAGGCATGCGGATGTGATACAAAGGGCGGCCAGTCTGTTTTAAACGGTATCGAAGGGGCAGGAGAAGAGACCTATAGTGAGGAAGAAAAGAAAGAGATTTACCGGGCAGTGGCAGAGGCACAGCTTCAGGCATGGAGAAAAGGCAGCGGTTATTTTTACTGGAATTATAAGCTGCTTCTGGATACAGTCAATGAAACAGGATGGATCGGCTGGGATGCGTGGGATTTTGGAAAGTGCGCTGCACACGGCTGGTTTCAGGATGAAAAGGAGGGCGGATTATGATACAGAACCCAATCTTGCCGGGATTTAACCCGGACCCGTGTATTTGCAGGAAAGGGGAAGACTATTATCTGGCGGTTTCTACATTTGAATGGTTTCCGGGAATCCCGGTTTACCATTCCCGCGATTTAAAAAATTGGGAGCTCTACACACACGTTTTGACAGATGATGTGCAGGTTGACCTGAAGAAACTTCCATCTGCGAAAGGAATCTGGGCGCCGTGCCTGACATACTGTGAACAGGAAGATCTGTTCTATGTCGTGTATGGTGTGATGAATTCCATGAATGCAAGGTATTTTGATGTAGACAATTTCGTGGTGACGGCAAAGGATATCAAGGGGCCGTGGAGTGAACCTGTTTATCTGCATTCGTCAGGATTCGATGCGTCCATGTTCCACGATGATGACGGCAGGAAATGGGTCGTGTCACTGGAGTGGGAAACGCGCGAAGGCTATGAGAAACCGGGGGCAATCTGTATGGTGGAATATTCTCCCGAACAGAAGAGCATCCTCGGCTACCCGAAGAGAATCTGGAGCGGCGGAACGGACAGGGGGTGCATTGAGGCACCGCACCTGACAAAACGTGGCAGATATTATTACATCATGTGTGCAGAAGGAGGAACGGGATACAATCATTGTGTCACAATGGGGAGGGCCAAACAGGTCTGGGGACCATATGAAAAAGACCCGAAAAATCCGATCGTGACATCGGTTCCCGGGGAATCCTATGAAAGGCATGACCCGGACCACCTGAAACCGAAGTATTATAATCCAGAGTCTGTCCTGCAGAAATCAGGTCATGGAAGTTATGTGGAAACGCCGGACGGCGAGGTGTATCTTGTCCATCTCACATCCCGGCCATTTGTTCCGGAGCTGCGCTGCACTCTGGGGCGGGAAACCGCGATCCAGAAGATGATGTGGACAGAGGATGACTGGCTTTGTATGGCGGACGGCAGCAATCTGGCGAAGCTGGAAGTGCCGGAAAGCAGCCTTCCCGAATATCCGGTGCCGCAAATCCCGGATTTCGATGATTTTGATTCAGGGGAACTCGGTATCTGGTACTACGCACCAAGGATCATGCCGCAGTCATTCGCAGACGTAAAAGTAAGGCCGGGATACGTAAGGCTCAGGGGACAGGAGTCGAGAACGTCTCTGAATAAGGTCAGCATCCTCGCGAGAAAACTCACAAGTGTGCATGCAAGAATCACGACAAAAATGGAGTTCGTCCCGGAAGTCCACCAGCACAGTGCCGGGCTGATCCTATATTATGACAACATGAACTACATCAATCTCAGAAAATATTACAGCGAAACACTGGGGCAGAGCGCGCTTTCCATCATTCATCTGGAAAACGGGGAGAAGACCGAGTTCCTGAATACGAGAATCCCGGTGGATGATGTTCCCGTATACATGAGACTCTACATCCAGGGCAGAGAATCCTGGTTTGAGTGGAGCTGTGACGGAGAAAATTATCAGAAGATCGGCCGGATATTTGATACGACGAAATTTTCTGATGAATACTGTAAATACGGCGAATTTACAGGGACAATGGTGGGAATAACATGCGCTGACAGGGTGCGGCACCAGCACTATGCGGATTTTGATTTTCTGGAGTATATAGATCTGGGCGAGGGGATTTAACTAATACAATCCTGAATAAAAGCAGAAAATACGAAAATGTCTCCATCCCCCTATATTCCAATGAGTCCGAGCTGCCTTAAAGCCTTTGGAATCCCTCCATGTTCCATAGTATCCGTGACATAGTCAGCCGCTTCGGCCAGTTCCCGGGAGGCATTGCCCATAGCAACCTTGGTGTGGACGACTTCGAACATGGAAAGATCATTATTGCTGTCTCCGAAAGCGTAAGTATCGGCCTTATCAATTCCCAGTACACCGCAGATGACGGCGATAGCCAGACCTTTTGAACATCCTTTTGTAATGAATTCGATCGTTTTCCCTACAAAATCGCCTTCATGGCAGATATAATCAAAGATTGGTTCCAACTCCCGGCAGGCCTTGTCCACCTGACAGCCGGGAGTTTTTTTCGCACTGATTTTACTGAAATGGAGCCGGTCTTCGTTCCCACTGATCGGAAGAAGTCTGGAACCGAGTTCCTTTGTAATCAGATCAGCATACCAATCTACGTCAGTCGTATATTCGTCCTGATCGTAGTACATATAATCTGTGCCCTCCAGAACAGGAACGAACCCGCATTTGCGGAGCGTGTCCACGGCAAATCTGGCATCAGCAGCAGAAAGCTCCCTGTGGAAAATACAGTTTCCCTCATATTCCATATAGGCTCCGAGATTGGTTATCATACCCGAAAATCCCAATTCTTCCACCTTTTTTGGGATGAAAGCCCTGCTTCTTCCGGTGCATAAAAAAGCAAGATGGCCGTTTTGGGTCAGCTTTCGGATGGCCGGCTTTATGTCGGATGGGACTCCTTTTTCGATATCTAAGATTGTTCCGTCTGCATCAAAGAAAACACATTTTCTCATAAGAATATCCTCACAATTTATAATAAGCGCAATACTGAATTTATTTTTATAAGTATGCTGAATTGAAAAAGTAAATTCCAGTGCAGGACTAAATTC
>NZ_QUGN01000024.1:0-85859 GCF_003479085.1 Clostridium sp. AF19-22AC
ATTATTTCACTTGTCTACCTAGAAGGGAGCATATCAAATTTTGCGACAGCCCCTTTTTAGGTTTTCTTAAAGTAAACTCCAAAAATTAACGATCAAATAGAAAATGGCAGGACCCCTCTTCATCTTTTTCCATAGACATCTCCTTTTTGGTTTTAACAGATTTTAGCCTCCACTCTGGTCAAACGGTTCTGCAGATCTATCATGTCCATCATGCTCCTATTCCACACCCTAACCGTATGAAATTCTTTCAACAGACCGTTTTCCATGTCCGCTAAATCATCCTTCGTCGCCATGTTAGCCAGATCGTCTCTGGTTACCATATTGGCTAATATAAAATCCAGTTTTTGACTATCGTCCATATCCACTGCTCCTTTCATTTCGTCTGAATAAAGTATAGCATATGCGATAATCAAAAGCATTCTACTTGTACCATAATATTGGGGGCCATGCCCTGCTAATCCCGCAATACGCGTGATATGTCCGCCTTCATCTGTTCGATATCTTCCGCCTCCAGCACCAGCTTCATGGCCTTTACATTATCCTGCACCTGAACGATTTTCCGGGCGCCGCACAGTACGTGGACCCCATCAAGCATCTCTGATGTAAGCGCGATTGTCAGATTTCCCGGGGTACAGTTATATTTCTCACAATAGGGTTTCCACCCTTCCAGCATGTTCAGCACTTTTAACCTGCTCCCAGGTTCCCACCATATATTGTAATTCCGGACATCTCTGGGTGAGAGCTCTGTATCCATTGTTACTTTTCCAGTCAGAAGCCCCTGCTCCAGAGGGGAGTATGCCTGAATGGACACGCCATACTGCCTGCAGACCGGAGCCAGTTCCGCTTCCACCCTTCTTGTCAGAATGCTGTATTTTTCCTGTATTACATCCAGCTGTCCGAAACTGCAATATTCTTCAATGTCCTGTGCGGTCACATTAGAGGCGCCGATTGCCCTGATTTTCCCCTGCTTTTTCAAAGTCATCAGGGCGTCCATCGTTTCTTCCAACGGGTAGAGTGCGCGGTCAGGTGACTGCCAGTGGGTATAACAGATATCGATATAGTCTGTTTTCAGGCTGGTCAGACTTCTGTCGACATCTTCCATAATACTTTTTTTAGACAGGTCGCGGTAGACCTTTGTGCCGTCTACCTCTTTATGGAAGCATGGTGTCTCATGATCCCATTCGAGTGCACACTTCGTAGAAAGTATCACCTTGTCTCGTCTGCCTTCCAATGCCCTGCCAACTACCTTCTCACTGTAACCAAGGCCGTAGACCGGAGCCGTGTCTATCCAGCGTATGCCTCTGTCTATGGCCTCCTGTATGGTATATATGGACTCCTGTTCTTCATTGTCCCCCCACCAGGAGCCGCCTCCGATTGCCCATGTCCCGAGGCCTAAAAACGGCACTTTGATTCCACTTTTTCCGATTTCTAACTCTTTCATTATCGCACCTCCTGTATTGTTATCCTGCTTGTCTTCCCTCATCTGAAACCACTGCTTCAACAAGGTGAATCTATACCTTCTGCATACGTTTCTATTTACTATCTTTACAGTTTTATTCATACATGTCAATAATTACTCTCATAAAATGTAAAAACCAGAGTTTTCATATCTAATTGTTTAGACATGAAAACTCCGGCTTCTCCCAAATTCGTTTCTGTTTACTTTAGATACGCATCCAGCACCCCTTCCGATACTACTTCTGCGATCTCCCCATAAACCGGCTGCGACGCATCGATCATCTCTTTACGCACACTTTCATCCAGCGTTATGATCTTTGTCCCACTCTCTTCGATTACCTTAATCTTCTCAGCAATCCGTTCATCCGAGGCGTTCCGGGAATATTCCTGTGCACGTCTCTGTGCTTCGGTCAGGATATCCTTATCTTCTTTGGAAAGTTCTGCATAGAATTCCTCACTGACGATCAGGGAAATCAGGTGCGGCAGATGGTTCGTCTCGACCACATAGTCCTGCTGTTCATAGAGCCTGTTGGACACGATGACTTCATACGGGTTCTCCTGTGCATCGATGGTATGCTGCTGAAGCCCGATATATACCTCACTGTAACTCATCGGGGCCGGATTGGCATGCAAAGACTTCCAGAAGTCGATGTGGTAGCTGTTCTCCATCGTCCGGATCTTCTGGCCTTTAAAATCCGCAAAATTGTCCACTGCCTTATTGGTAGACATGACCCGGAAGCCCTGGTCGGAATATCCAAGCAGTTCATATCCGGCTTCCCGGTAGGACTTACGCATCAGCTCCATAAACGATTCCTCATCCACTGTTTCGCGTACCTCCTGAAGTGTCTCAAATGCACAGGGAATATCGAAAACTGCCGTGTCCGGAATAAAGTTCACCTGAGGGGCGGTATTCTGGACGACAAACGGGATATCCCCGTCATAGCAGCTTTCCAGCAGTTCTCTGTCGCCTCCGAGAACACTGTTCGGGTAGACCTGGATCTTAATTCTGCCGCCGCTTAACCGGCCTGCTTCCTCCGCAAACTTCTCTGCATATATCTGGGTGACCGTATCCTCAGGACTTCCGGTCGCAAGAGGATAAGCAAACCGTTGCTCTGTATTTTTGTTCTCTGAACATCCTGTCAATACCGCCGCAAAAAGCACACCTGTCAGGAGCACACCTGCCGCACGGGAGAATGCCGGAAGACATTTCCATCGTTTCATACTCTTTTTACTACTCCCTTCCCGCTACAAAAGCGCCAGACTCACTGCCGGGACAAACGTGATCACAAGCAGTGCAGCCAGAAAATATACGATCATCGGCATTGCCTTTTTTGCAATCTCCATAATCGGCAGTTCTGTGAGAGAACCTGCCACAAACAGATTGACCCCGATCGGCGGCGTCACAAATCCGATTGCCAGATTTACAACCATAATCACGCCAAAATGCACAGGATTTACGCCGATCTCTGACACAATCGGAAGCAGGATCGGCGTCAGGATCAGGATTGCCGGAGTCGTATCCATCACCATTCCCACAAGAAGCAGAAATACATTGATTACAAGCAGAAGCAGGACCGGACTCGTAAAGTGTTCCAGTATCCACGCACTAACTGCCTGAGGCACCTGCATCAGCGTCAGTACCCGTGAAAATGCCACGGAAGCCGCCAGGATAAAGAGAATCGGCGTATATGTCCGGATTGCCTCGACCATGATTGCCCATATGTCTTTTACTGTAATAGACCTGTACACGATCATGCTGACTGCCAGTGCATAAAAGACAGAAATCACCGCAGCTTCTGTCGGGGATGCAACCCCGCTGTAAATGCAGCCAAGAATAATCACCGGGCTGAGCAGTGCAAAAAAACTGTCCTTCAAAACATACAGCAAGCCTTTTTCATGGAGTACCCCCACCATTTTCTGCTTCTTCTCCTGATTTTCCCCATTCTTTTTACAGTAATAGACAGCATAAAACATCAAAAGCGCACTGATAAGCAGTCCCGGTATGATACCTGCCAGAAACAGGTCGCTGACAGAGGCGCCCGAAGCCATTCCATACATGATAAACGGGATGCTCGGCGGTATGATGACGCCAAGTCCCCCCGCAACCGCCACGACCGCCGTAGAAAACGTCTTGTCATAGCCCATTTCGGTGAGAATCGGTATGGTCATGCTCCCGACCGCTGCAACCGTAGCCGGGGCAGAACCGGAGATGGCCCCGTAAAAGAGACAGGTTACAATCACGGCACAGGGCATCCCCGCCGTACGTTTTCCCATGAAAAATGCAAACACGTCGAAAAGTTTTCTGGATATCCCTCCGCGCGCCATGATAATACCGGACAGAACGAACATCGGAACCGCCAGAAGCGGAAAACTGTCCAGGCCACCAAGCATGGACCGGATTACATAGGTGCCTCCTGCCGTAAAAGAGGCATCAAAAGCCCCAGGCAGGACTGATACGATTCCAAGTGAGATAGACACCGGAATTGCGATTACAAGACATATAACAAAAATGATAAATACAACAACTGCCGGCATCTTATGCTCCTTTCTCCTTCATTCCCAGTACGACTTTCCATTCTACAATCCACCGCTGGAGCACCCTGAAAGCTGTCAGCAGAAAACCTGCAAGTGGCGCCGCCTGTACATAATACATGGGCAGTCCTAAAGCAGGGCTTGTCTGTCCGCTTGCGACGGCTGACATCAGATACTGCCATGCAAAGGGGATGAGGTATAGGAACAATACCAATTCCAGCGTATGGTTTACGACTTTAAACAGCGCCTTCCCCCTTTTCGGAAAAAGCGCTACAAACTGCTCTATTTTGATAGAAATACATTTTTTCGTACAATAGCTGACACTTAAGAACCCTGCCCAGATAAAAATATACCTGGTCAGCTCCTCAGACCATGACAGAGAGGCCCCCAGTACATAGCGCGAGAACACCTGAATCCCCATAATGACTGTCATAGCCGCAAGGAACAGCACCATCAGTGTTTCTTCTAAATTTTCATTCAGCCAGTGTAAAATCTTTTTCATTTAATCTCTCCAGCTCTTATGCAGCAGACCTAAAACGGTTCTCAGTTCTTCTACTTCCATCTGTCCCGGCGCGGATGCTTTCCCGGCCGCCCCAAACGTCAGGGCAGAACCGAACACTTCCCCGCACAGGCGGCTGATAACACCAGTACCTGCCATAGACATGGTGATGATCGGGCGGTCTGCATGATCGGAAGCCATTTCCTCCGTTGCCGCAAGGAGTGTCAGCACATCCTTTTTATTTTGCGGCATGACTGCGATCTTCGGAATATCCGCCCCCAGCTCCTGCATTTTTAACAGGCGGGAAACAATCTCCTTCTGGTCTGGTGTTTTGTGGAAATCGTGGTTGGATGCGATAACCTTTACCCCGCATTCATGGGCCGTTTTCACGACACTTTTCACTGCTTCATCCCCCGTAAACGCTTCCACATCTACCAGATCGACATAGCCCGATTTCGCGGCATCCTGGTTCAGTTTTACATAAACATCTGTTTCAATTGCCTTTTCCCCTCCCTCTTTGGAAGTACGGAACGTAAACAGAAGCGGGATCTCCCCCAGTGCCTCACGAAGCTGCTTCATGGTGCCTTCTGTCTTCTCTGCATCAAAGATATCCTCGTACCAGTCTACGCGCCACTCTACGACGTCAGCACCAAGCTCTTTCATCTCACGGGCCGCCTTTAAGATGTCTTCTCTTGTTACACCGACAATCGGAACACATATTTTCGGGATTCCTGTACCTATCTCTACATTTCTTACTTTTACTGGATTCATAATCATTCTCCTTTTATCTGCACTCTAAGTTATCCACAACTTACTCACTAATTTTCAACTTTATCTACAAGTTTACCATAACGCATGTTGACAAACAACGCCAGAATTACTCCAATTACTGTAATGATGATGTTCATTGTAATGACTGCCTGCGGACCGCTGGATGCACTTACCTTTCCGGCCGCGGAAAGAATCGTATAGTTGGAAAGGCTGGATGCGATCATGATGATACTTGTAATCGTACCTTTGATCTTCGGGAACAGATCGTTAACTGTCGCCGTAGCCAGTTGGAGCACCCCTCCTGCCGCTGAGTATCCGATCACGAAGGAACCGATCTGGCAGATCATCGGAGTTCTTACAATATATACGATGATCAGCATCATTGTGGCAATTGCCGGATAAATTACAAGGAAACGAACTTGTTTAAATTTTGTTACCAGTACGGAAGTAAGCAGTATTGCTACAATTGTTCCTGCGGAATACCATGTCTGCATAATGCTGGCATCTTTCATGCCTGCGATCTCTGTCCCGAACTTCTGCGCACAATTCAGCCAGAGCTGGAATGTTGCAGTACAGGTAAATCCAATTGCAATCAGGGCCACACTCTCCAGGGTGAACTTTGCATGTTTCAGATTCTGTATAAAAGATTCGTTCTTTCCGTCAGCTGCTTTTTCCTGTGCCGGCATCGGTATCTTAAAAGTTAACACACCGATCACCAGAATTACGGCCGCCGCTGCGATTAAAATCGTGTTGTATGACATATTTGCCGCTGCCACAAATCCGAGCATGAACGGCAGTAAGAGCTGTGAAATGGAGATAAAGAACTTGGTCAGCATGGTTGCCAGCCCGGAACGCGGTTCCAGAATCTCTACACAGGCCGGGATCACACCAGTATCCAGAAATGAATTCGCGGCTCCTCCGAGAATTGCCGCCGCGTATGCAACCTGCATGTTTGGTGAATATGCAACCCCGAAGAAGAAGACCGCATAGGAGAATATCCCGATCAGGGAACTGACACGGCGTCCCATTTTATCGGAGATCGGTCCGGAAAATGGCAGTGTGATCAAACGTCCGAGTCCCAGTGCCGCAGCCACGAGTGTGACCGCGTCGTCCGCTGTTCCCCACTGTGCGGCCAGTGCCTCTTTCATGACCTGCTGTCCTAAGATGGAACATCCGATTCCGTGGATGAAATAGTTTAAATATAGTATAAATGCACTCGGGTATAACTTTCTGCCTGTTTTGCTTACAGCTGTACTCATTGTTTTTCCTCTCTTTCCTTTCAACGAATGGTTATCGTATTACTTACTCGTATTTAATATCCAGTATTTCTTTCATATATTCTATCGGCATCGGCTGGCCTGTCCAGAGTTCAAAGGCCGCAGACCCCTGAAACAGCATCATGCCGAGTCCGTTCATCGTCTTGCATCCGACTTCTTTTGCCATCTTAAGAAGCGCTGTCTCTCTTGGGAAATAAACGACATCTGACACGATCAGGTCCGGCCTTAAGAATGATTTGTCCGGAATATAAGTCTTCCCTTCCAACGGTTTCATCCCCATGCCGGTTGCATTTGCAAAAAGATAACTGCCGGCGATCTCTTTCTTTAACAGTTCTAAATCCGCCAGATCATAGAGCGCCGCCCTGCATTCAGTGTTCTCGTTGATCTTGCGCACAGTCTCCTCGGCATTTCCCCAGAATTTATCTTTTACATTAAAGATGGACATTTCTTTTACACCGTCCAGGGCAGCCTGGATTTCAATCGCTGTTGCGGCACCGCCAGCCCCTACAATCGTCATCTTCTTTCCGATGACATCTATATGGTTATCCTTCAGTGCTTCCATATAACCGATTCCATCTGTAATATGCCCTGTCAGCACGCCGTCTTCATTGACAATCGTGTTGACCGCCCCGCACATTTCTGCCGCAGGTGATAACTTATCCAGATATTTATGTACCACTGTTTTATTTGGCATGGATACATTGGAACCTTTCATCTTTAATGCACGAAGACCCTTGACAGCATCCTCCAGTGAATCATTGTCTACCTCGAATGCGAGGTATGCATAATCCAGCCCCAGTTTTGCAAACGCTTCATTCTGCATAGCGGGTGAACTTGAATGACGGATTGGATACGCCATTAAACCTATTAATTCAGTATGTCCTGTAATTCTTTCTGCCATTTTCTTAATCTCCTTATTCTTATCTCATTTTTCTTTTACTTCTGCCTCAACTTTGTTTGTTAATTATTAAACAACCTCTTTAATCACATTATAGTTCATCACAACCGATAGTTCTAATACAACTTTCTTACTTTTTTGATAGATTTAAACTATCATTTATGATAAAATATATACAAAAAGGAGGCCTGCTCATGACACTCAATCAACTACTTTATTTTCAGAAGGTTGCCCAATGCCAGCACTTCCGCCAGGCAGCCGCGGACCTGAATATCTCCCAGCCGAGCCTGAGCCGCTCAATGGCCGTTCTGGAAGAAGAACTGGATATTATATTATTTGAAAGGTCAGGGAGGAATGTCCGGCTGACTAAATATGGGAAGATTTTTCTGGAACATGTGGACCGGATCCTGCATGAGACAGACCTTGCAGCCGAAAGAATGCGCCAGCTCTCAGGGAACGAGGGGCATGTGGATATCGCCTATGTGTTCCCCCTTGCAGGACGCTATATCCCGCATATGGTGCGGAAGTTTTTGCAGAAAGAAAAGAACAGCAGTGTGACTTTCAGTTTTCACCAGAGTCACACCGGGGATATGATCAACGGACTGAAGGCCGACCGGTATGATGTCATCTTTGGCTCCTATGTGGAAAATGAGCCGGATATTCAGTTCGTTCCTATCATTAACCAGAAGATGGTCGTCATCACGCCGCCGGGCCACCCTCTTCTGGAACAAGGTTCCGTCAGCCTGAAGGATCTGGAGCGTTACCCGATCATCGGGTATGACCGCACTTCCGGCCTTGGCAAGTTTACGAACCGCATATACCAGACCCATGACCTTTCCCTGAATATCATCTGTGAATCCCCCGACGAGAACGCAATCTCTGCTCTTGTCGCGGAAGACTTCGGAATCGCACTCGTAGCCGATGTGGATTTGATACGAGAAAGAAACGTATGCGTACTGCCGCTCTCCGGGGCAGGTTTCACACACACTGTTTATATGGCATACAAGAAGGAACACTACCTGATCTCGGCTGTCAAGAATTTTATCCAGTTCATACGCAAAGAAGGCACTCACTTATAACGGTGCCTTTTTTCTTTACAAACCTCTTAGATATTATTAAGGATTTCTTAAGTAGACCTGCGGCTTTACTGATGGTAAAATTTTCTTAGACACAATTAGGGCAGAATTCACCGCCGGATCAGAGGAGTTTTTACATGAGTACTTTTGTTTTAAAAATGATCGCTCTTTGCTTTATGGTCATCGACCATATCGGATATTATTTTGAGGGGACGCCTATGCTGCTTCGCATGCTTGGCAGAATATCTTACCCCTTGTTTTTATTCTGTATGGTCTGGGGCTACCATTATACGAGGAGCCGGACAAAATACCTGATCCGCCTGTATCTTATGAGTGTATTTATGACCTTGTTCGGATACGCCATAGACGCTCATTTCGCCACTACAGCAGGTTATGGAAATCATAATATTTTTCTTTCCATGTTCCTTGTCGGCGTCTGTATCAGCACGATCGAATTATTTAAAAAAGCTCCCGGCAAAGGGTTTCTGGCCGTGGGAATCATGTTCGCAGTACAGGTCCTATATTACAGCCTGCCGAACTTTTTACCTTTCCTGCGCGATATGAGCGGGGACACGATTACCGGGATCATACCAAATCTGGCGCTAAACGAGTACGGGTTTGAATTTGTCGTACTCGGAGTGCTGATGTACTACCTGAAAGAAAAGAGGGAGCTGTTCTGTGCCATGTACACCCTATTCTGCCTGTACCAGTTCAGCGCAGAAATGCTGGCGGGCGGGATGGCCATTCAGTGTTTCATGATACTGGCCCTGCCGTTTATGCTGCGTTTCAACCAGCAGAAGGGCCCCGGCATGAAGTATTTTTTCTATATTTTTTATCCGGTTCACACGTTCCTTTTGTTCTATCTGGCTAATTTTGTTTTCTAAACGAACTGCCGGCGTTTTACGAAGTCTGCAAACCGGCGGACCACAGGGGCCTGGTATTTTTCTTTTGCCTGTGCCATGTAAATATACCGGACCTGCTGCGGAGAACGGATGTCGAGAACATCCACGTTCAGCTGTTTCAGGACCGGAATATCCGGCATGATGGCAATGCCGAAATTCTGGGCTACCAGCCCGGCCATAGACCCGTCTTCCTCTATCTCATATGCAATCTTTGGTGTCAGGTGTGCATTTTCAAAAAGTTTGTCTACCACAGGGCGGAGACCGCTGTTCTCCGTGAAATAAATCTGCGGATAGGCGGCAGCCTGCTCAAGGTCTACGGCCTTTTGTTCCGACAACGGATGTCCTTTCGGTACGACTGCCACAAGCCGCTGTGTCCCGACCGGCGTGAACTGGATCGATGGCTCCTTATCCAGCATAGAGCAGAATGCAATATCATACTTTTCTTCTTTCAGTCCCTGGATAATCTCGTAGGTATTTCCTACTGTAAAGTGAAATGTTACTTTCATCTCCTCAAAAGTCCTTATAAAATCCCCTGCAAGCTGGGGGACAAATTCACTCCCCAGAGTATAAATATAAGCCAGCTCTATCCTGCCCTCATTCTGTCCGGTCATGGAACGCGTCTTCTTGATCCCTATATCTAAAATCTGCAGAGACTCTTCCACATACTTCAGAAAAAACCTTCCATATTTCGTCAGTACTACATTCCTCCCCTGTTTTTCAAACAGCTTCGTTCCCAGCTCCTTCTCGAGAGAATTCATCGCATGGCTCAGGCTTGGCTGGGTAATCCCCAGTTCCTCCGCAGCCTTCGTATAATGCTCCAGCCGGGCAAGCGCCGTAAAATAATGCAGCTGGTTCAGATTCATAACAATGGCCTCCTTTTACGTCCTTTTATACAAAATATCACAATTCATAGTTTTTATCTATAATTTTTATCAAAAACATGCATTTGTTTAATGAGTTATTTTTCCCTATAATACGAATCACAAACAGATTGTTAATGATATATCAAACAACCTCTCTTTTACTATTATATCTGGATTACAGGAGGTCCTATTTTATGAAGAGCAGTTACAGACATATTTTTGAACCTCTCACCGTACGTCGCATGACTATGAAGAACCGTATTATGATGACACCGATGGGGACTAATTATGGTGAGCAGAGCGGAGAGATGAGTTTTCTCCATATTAATTATTATGAACAGAGGGCAAAGGGCGGAACCGGCCTTATTATGGTAGAGAACGCCAGTGTTGATTCACCGGAAGGTTCCAACGGAACAACCCAGCTTCGGATCGACCATGACAACTATATCCCAAGACTGTTTAAACTGACGGAGACGGTACATAAGCACGGCGCATGTATCGGCATCCAGATCAACCATGCGGGGGCTTCCGCACAGTCTGCCCGTACAAATATGCAGCCGGTGTCCTCTTCCGATGTTCCGTCCAAGGCAGGCGGGGAGATTCCGCGACCGCTCACAGAGGAAGAGATTTTAAGGATTGTGAAAAAATACGGAGAGGCGGCAAAACGCGCACAGATCGCCGGTTTTGATACGGTCGAAATACATGCGGGACATTCTTATCTGATCAGCCAGTTCTTATCACCACTGTATAACCACCGGACAGATAAATTCGGCGGTTCTGCTGAAAACCGCGCCAGATTCGCACGTATGGTTATGGAAGAAGTCCGTGCGCAGGTCGGACCGTTCTTCCCGATCTTCCTCCGCATCAGCGCAGATGAATTTCTGGAAGGCGGCAATACACTGGAAGACACGCTCGATTATCTCCAGTATTTTCAGGAGGAAGCCGATGTGATTGATGTTTCCTGCGGATTGAACGCATCCATCCAGTATCAGATTGATGCCAATTTCCTGCCTGACGGATGGCGTTCCTATATGGCGAAGGCCGTGAAGGAAAAATACGGCAAGCTGTGTGTTACTATGGGAAATATCCGTGACCCGAAGGTGGCAGAAGATATCCTCGCAAGGGGCGACGCCGATATCATCGGTATGGGGCGCGGCCTGATTGCCGATCCGGAATGGGTCAATAAAGTAGAATTCGGCGACATCTGTGATATCCGTAAATGTATTTCCTGCAACATCGGCTGTGCAGGCAACCGTATCGGCATTAACCGTCCGATCCGCTGTACTGTCAACCCTGCAGTACCTGACGGGGAAATCTATAAAAAACAGCACGTCAGCAGGCCATGCAATGTGGTTGTAATCGGCGGGGGAACTGCCGGGATGGAAGCAGCATGCACCGCGGCGGAAGTCGGATGCACCACCTTCCTGATCGAGAAAAAACCTTACCTCGGGGGACTGGCTGCGGAAATCTCAAAGATTCCTGACAAGAAGCGGCTGGCCGATTTCCCGAATTACCTGATCCACCGCGCATCCAAACTGAAAAACCTGTTTGTATTTACAGGCACGGAAGCGTCTGTGGACTTTATCCGCAACTTAAAGCCCAGCATCATTGTAAATGCAACCGGCTCCACCCCGCTGCTCCCGCCGATCCCGGGGCTGATGGAGCATATCGACAAGGAAGGGGGGAAAGTTTCCTCTATCCTGAATATGATCCGCCATATCGGCGAATATCCGGAGGATCTTACCGGAAAAAAAGTAGTTGTGATCGGCGGCGGTGCCGTCGGACTGGATGTGGTAGAATACTTTGCCCCCAAAGGCGCCGAAGTCAGCATCGTGGAAATGATGCCGGTGATTGGCAACGGAATCGACCCGGTCTCCAAAACAGGCACTTTTGCGCTGATGGAACAGCACCATGTCCGTCAGATGCCAAACACGGCGCTCAAAGAAGTGCGGGCTGATTCCTTCCTCGTGGAAACAAAAGACGGCCTTGAAGAACTGCCGTTTGATTATGGATTTGTCTGTCTGGGAATGAAAGCAAGCCAGCCGATCCTCCAGAATATCAGGGATGCTTTCGATGATGAGAATGAAATCGAGATTGTCAACATCGGGGACAGTGTCCGTGCCAGAAGAATTATCGAAGGAACAGAAGAAGGGCGGAATATTCTCAATACACTTGAAAAACGGGGATATCTCTAGAAAAAATGACGAAAAGAGCAATACCGCAGCCGTCAGGCATGGTATTGCTCTTTTTGATTTTTTAAACAACCTGTTGCTTTATATTAAATGCGTACTCTCCAGTTTTTCCGTAAATGCTTCATTCAGGCGGATCACCGGTTTTCTCAGTACCAGTCCCAGTATCAGGGATAAGATCAGGAAGACCCCCAGCGCCCCCAGTTCTTTGATGTAAGTCATACCGTACATCCCGCCGATGCATTCCCGCATAGCCGCCATGCTGTGTGTAAACGGAAGCAGCGGATAGACTTTCCGGAAGAATGCCGGTGCCACCTCAATCGGGAAAGTCCCCCCTGAGCCCGCCACCTGCATGACGAGAAGCACGACGCAGATCGCTTTCCCGATGTCCCCGAAAGAAACCGTCAGTGTATAGATGATATTTACATATACGATACTGGTCACCCATCCCGCCAGCAGAAATAAAAACGGATGCCGGCACTGAATTTCCAGATAAAACAGGTCTCCCAGACAGATCAGCCCGCTCTGCATAAGGCCGATGATCAGAAACAGGATGTAGCGTCCCAAATACATCTGATGGTCCTTTACTTTATTCATTCCCCTCAGTGATTCCTGAGATACCGTCACCTTCAGCATCGCGACAAGCACGATCCCTCCCACCCAGATAGCAAGTGTGGAATAAAACGGCGCCATAGAAGAGCCGTAATTCTCGATTGGGTACAATTTCTCTGTCGCCAGATTCACCGGGGCAGAAAGGAAAGCACTGATGCTATCTGTATCGCCGCCGATGATATTCTCAAGTGTTCCGAAATCGCCGCTGTCCCGGGCTTTTTTCAGCTGTTCCACAGTTGCTGACAGTCTGGACGATACCTGGTCAAGCAGCTCACCTGACGTGCCCAGCGTCTTTTTTATCTGCGACAGATCGGAGGATGCCGGGCCTGACAGGCTGTAGACACCCGCGGCACAGTCATCCAGTTGTTTCAGAAGTCCGGATATACTGCTTTTTGTATCCCCCAGTGAGCCAAACAGTCCATCCAGACTACTCTTTACATTCTGCTCATAATCTGCTTTTACATCCGCAAGACTCTGGGCATTCTGCTGTAACAGCTGGTTCAGTTCTTCCTGGGAACCTGCTGCGTTTTCCCCGTGGTTCCTTATGGAAGCAGCGGTACCTGAAAGCCGGTCACGCAGGGTCTCCTGCACAGAAATAGACTCGTTCATGCGTCCTGTGATCTTGCCCGTCAGCGGTGCCAGTTCCGGGTGTTCCTCCCCCAGTACCAAAAACGTATCACTCAGCGCCTGATAGGCATCTATCATCGTCCCTACTTTTCCCGCCAGCGTATCCAGTGTATCTGCCGCCGCAGATGTGTCCGATGACAATGCGGACAGGGCATCCCGTATGGCAGACTCAATCTGCTCATAATAACTTCCGCTGTCCGCCAGTGCCTGATTAATGCCGTCCGTCGCTCCTGAGACCGCCCCCCGCATATCTGAAAAAGCCGTCTCTGTCTGTTCCAGCGTTTCGAGGCTTTTGTCGGAATGATCCCCTGACTGCTTTAAGAATGCAGCCGTTGTTTCCAGCATCTGCTGTGTCGAGTCTGTCATTGCCGCAAATGCCTGTATCGTCCCTGAAGCTGCAGCCAGATCGGAGGACGTCTTTTCCAGATTGGAAATCAAGGCCGCCACTATGGAATCTGTCCCCTTTGCATCGGCAGTATCTGCCACAGTCTGCATGGCCGAAAGCGCGGTATCCGAAATCGTTTCTATGAACACTTCCTTCACCTGTGTCTGGACTGCACTTGCCCCTTTATCTGTGACCTTCGGTGCAATCGCATTTTCCTTGGCATTGGAATAATAAATAATCTCCGGATTCGTGACATCACTGGAAAAAAGGCTCATCAGATTTTTGCTAAAATCCTCCGGTATGACAATGGCCGCATAGTATTTACCGGATTTCACGCCGTCAAGGGCCTTATCCCGGTTCGTAAAGGTCCAGTCCAGCTGTTCGTTTTCCCGAAGCGCCGAAAGTACATTATCCCCCAGATTCAGCCTGACCGGAAGCAATTCGCCCTCATATCCTTTGTCGGCACTCGCGACAGCCACCTTCAGATCCTTAGTATTCTCATAAGGGTCCCAGCTTGCCGCAATGTTAAACCACGCATACAGGGCCGGGACAACCGTGATTCCCAGAATCACGATCCATGCGATGACGTTCTTATGAAAACGCTGTACATCATGTTTAAAAATATTCAGTATGTTTTTCACTCATCATCCCTCCCTTTCATTGCATTTAGCAGTTCCTCTCTTGAAAGAGCCCCCAGTTCAGTCTCCCTCTTTAAGCGTTCATGGATATATTCCAGAATGATCAGATATACGGCAATCACGATAATGGAGGCAATCCACAGCACAAGAAATACAATCTTGGATTCAATGCTGAACATCAGGATCAGGAAAATCACCGGCAGAATGATCATAGCCGCAAAACCGATGCGTATCTGCTTCTGATATCCCGCCTCGAAAGCTGCCGCCTTCGCAACCAGTTCTTCCCGCAGTGTTTCCTCTCCCATCAGCGCCTTAATGACAAGGGATACCTGCGTCTTTTCCTGATTAACAGCCTCTGTCTCGCAGATCATCAGGTCCGTCTCGGCAAGTTTCTTGTCGAACAGATAGTTTAGATTCATCAGCAGTTTCCTGAATCCAAGTCCGATCAAAAAGGCAATCGGCAGATAAAGCGCGAGGCACAGCAGATTTTTCATATACTCATGCCCGTACATCCCTGCAATCGCTTCCCTCATGGCATTGATTCCATAGGTGAACGGAAGAAGCGGATGAAGACGTTGAAAAAATGCCGGTGTCATCTCGATCGGATACGTTCCCGCTGAACCGGGAATCTGTAAAATGACAAGCACGACGCACAGTGCCTTGCCGATATGTTTAAATGCAATCGACAATGCATAGATCAGGTTTACATAGACAAAGGAGCAGAAGACTCCTGCTGCCACAAATGCAGCCGGGTGAAGGCACTGCACCTTTAGAAGCCATAAATCCCCGAGACATACGATCAGCCCCTGAATCAGCCCGAGCACCATGAACAGCATCCATCGTCCAAAATAGGCGCTGGCCGGTGAAAATTTAGGAACCTTCTCATCCCGGTCCACTTCCAGCTTCAGAATCGCAATCAGGACGATTCCCCCTACCCAGAGCGCCAGATTCGTATAAAACGGCGTCATGGATGATCCGTAATTTTTCACACTGTAAAGCGTTTCACTCCGGATCGTAACAGGGGATGCCATAAATCCTGCAATAGAATCGGCGTCCAATCCTTCCAGTGATAAAAACTTCTGGTAAGCGTCCGAACCCTGAAGCACCTTAAGGTCGGTCGAAATCCGGGCAATCTGCCCGTCCAGAGAAGAGACTGCCTCCCCGGTCCGGCTCAGGGCTTCCAGACTGTCATCCAGGCTTTCGTCCAGCTGGTTTAAAATCTCCTTCAACTGATCCGCAGAATAAGGGATGCCGGACAAGGTGGCAGACAACCCCCCGCTCACTGTTGAGAATGAATCCAGTGACTTGTTAAGCTGCGGCAAAAGCGTCTGGTCAAAGGTCTCACGGTAGTCCTGCATGGATTGGCGGCTCCCGGATACAAGTGATTCCAGCGTTTTCTTTGTATTTTCAGCGGTATCAAGCGCTTCGGCAATATTCGCATTCCCCTCCTTCAGGGAGGTCAGAAGATTCTGGTACTCCATGTTCCTGTCCTGAGGTCCGGATATAGCCTGACTGACCGTACCTGCTGCCTCATCCGTGACGCCACCGGGAAGCTTTTCCTGAAGACTGTCATTGAGCTGTAAAAGCTCCTCTAAAAGTTTTCCATTAATCTCTGACAGGTTTTCTACAGAATCTATCCCGCTGCCAATCACACCGTTAATAGTATCTGCCTGTGTTTTCAGAGAACTCAGTTTATCGGAGGCAGACCCGTAAATGCGGTTCAGACGGTTCTCCCCATCGGACAGGCTCTGGGAAAATACAAGTGAAAAATCTCCCACTGAATTACGGCTGTTCTCCAATACCGACGCCGCATCTTCAAATGCCCGGGAACCGGAATCTGCCGCCGACTTTACTTCATCTAACGTGGCAAGTGTATCCTGTATCAGAGAATTGCTGCTCCCTGCCGTATCCTGAAAATTTTTCAGCACCGTCTGGTACTGTCCCAGATTATCCTGAACGTCAGACAGCATAGCCATGACGTCTGTATCCATACGATTCATATCACCCGAAATCTTTGTCACGGATGACCGGATCAGCTTCGATATCGTCTCAGCTGCTACGGAAGAAAATGTGTCATTAATCTCCTGCTGCACAGTACCGGCCCCGGTATCTGTAATCTTCGGGGCAATCGCATTCTTCTTTTCATTAATATAATAGGAAAGTTCCGGTTTCTTAGGCTTACCGGATATGATACTTAAAAGCGAACTGCTGAAATCTTCAGGTATCACAATTGCCGCATAGTATTTCCCGGACCTGACACCCTTAACTGCCTTCTCTTCATCGACAAATGTCCAGCCCAGCTGGTCATTCTTCTTCAGATTATCCACGATGCTTTTCCCTGCATTCAGGGTCAGCACCTCATTTTTTGATCCTTTATCATTATTCGCGACTGCCACCCTGATCCCCTGGGTATTGCTGTATGGGTCCATATTGGCTGCAATATTGAACCATGCATACAAGGATGGAAGGACGCAAACGCCCGCCATTACAATCATAGCAACTTTGTTGCGGAAAAGCCGCTGTATATCTCTTTTAAAAATCTGTAATGATTTCTTCATGCCGGTAAACCTCCTGTCTTTAACCGGTACAATGCCGTACACAACTGTATATGCCACTGTCGCGACTGCCGTGTGACAATGTATCAGGTAAAGTATACCAGAAGCAGGACAGAAAATCTATTGTTAAAATGACGAATGGTCATAATTTTATACATGAACTTATTATGCATAAAAAAAGCAGTACAGGTCCCCTCGGGATATCCTGTACTACTTTCAGTTCCTTACGCGGCCCGGTCCCGGTCCGCCGCCTATCCTATATTCCGCACTTTAAAGTCTCTCAACGCCTCGCGTTTCTGGTCCTTTTTCGCAATATCGGCCCGCTTATCATAAAGCTTCTTCCCCTTTGCCAGCCCAAGCTCAACCTTGACAAGGCTGCCGCTGAAATAAACACGCAGCGGCACGAGTGTATTTCCTTTTTCCTTCATCTTGCCGAATATCTTATTGATCTCATTCTTATGAAGAAGAAGTTTCCTCACACGCAGCGGGTCTTTATTGAAAATATTTCCTTTTTCGTACGGGCTGATATGCATTCCATAAATGAACATTTCTCCGTTTTCAATTCGGATGAATGCTTCCTTGATACTGCACTGCCCCATACGCAGCGACTTAACCTCTGTCCCGTGCAGGACGATCCCTGCCTCATATTTCTCCAGTATAAAATAATCATGGTATGCTTTTTTGTTATTGGCAATCAGCTTGCCTTCTGTCTTAGCCATAGCACTTCCCCCGCGTCTTTTTTAATAATTAGCCGTCATATTCCTGATCATCCCCGCAGAACTCAAAATCAATGGTCCTCTGCAGCCGGTCTGCACCCAGCACACGCACCATAACTTTCTGTCCCAGTTTGTATACATTTCTTGTGTGTTCTCCGATCAGCTCATACTGGTCTTCCCTGTAATCGTAATGGTCATCACGCATATTGGTGACATGTACAAGACCCTCGATTGTATTTTCCAGCTCCACATATGCACCCCATTTGGTAATGCCTGAGATAACCCCCTCGAACACTTCTCCAATCCGGTCCTGCATATATTCTACTTTCTTCAGTTTGACTGTCTCGCGTTCTGCTTCCTCTGCTTTTCGCTCCCTGTCACTGGCCTGAGCTGCGACACCCGGAAGGATACTCTCATAGTGGCCGATCCTGTCCTCATTCATCCTGCCCCTTAGATTCTCTTTGATAATCCTGTGAATCTGCAGGTCCGGATATCTCCGGATCGGTGACGTGAAATGTGTGTAATACTTTGCGGCCAGCCCGAAATGCCCTGTATTCTCAGGTGTATACTTTGCCTGCTTCATGGAACGAAGTGCAAGGCGGCTGATCAGCGCTTCCTGCGGTGTTCCTTCGACTTTTCCGAGCAGCTTCTGTACTTCCTTTGGCTTTATCTCGCTGTTGCCCACATGGATGTGGTAGCCGAAATTATTGATAAACAGACTCAGCTTCTTAATCTTCTCCTCGTCCGGCTGTTCATGTGTACGGTAAAGGAACGGCAGTTCCCTCCAATAGTACTCCTCGGCCACGGTCTCATTAGCCATCAGCATAAAGTCCTCAATCATTTTAGTCGCGGCGTTTCTGTCATAAGGCTTAATATCTATCGGTCTGCCGTTTTCATCCAGCACCATCTTTGTCTCTGGGAAATCGAAATCAATGGACCCTCTTTTCCTTCGCTTTTCCCTCAGGATTCCTGAAAGTTCCGCCATTTTCATAAACATCGGGACTAATGTACTGTATTTTTCGCTTTCCGTCTGCGGAAGCTTATCGTCTGCCTGTTCTTTTAGTATCTCTGCCACGCTTGTATAGCTCATGCGCTCATCCACTTTGATCACAGTCTCAGCAATCACGTGGTCAATGACTTCGCCCTTCTGGTTAATCGTCATGATACAGCTCAGTGCCAGCCTGTCCTCACCTGCATTCAGGGAGCAGATCCCGTTAGATAACACATGCGGCAGCATGGGGATCACCCGGTCTGCAAGATAAACACTTGTCCCTCTTTTCAATGCCTCACGGTCCAGGGCGCTCTTCTCCTGAACATAATTCGTCACATCGGCAATGTGGACGCCCAGCTTGTAGCTGCCGTCTTCCAAGGTCAGGGAAACTGCATCATCCAAATCCTTCGCGTCTTCTCCGTCAATGGTTACCATCTGCCAGTCACGCAGGTCCATTCTTCCTGCCATGTCCGCTTCTGATACCTCTTTGCCCACGCGCTCAGCCTGATTCATCACTCTTTCGGGGAACTCCACCGGGAGGTCATATCCTTTCACTATGGACATAATATCGGTTCCCGGATCGTTGATGTGTCCGATAATCTCGATGACCTTCCCTTCCGGCTTCATATCCTGACCGCCGTAGGACATCAGTTCCACCACGACCTTATGACCCGTCATGGCTCCCTTTTCCTTACCCTCCGGAATATAAATATCCTTCAGCACACGCTGGTTATCAGGCCTTACAAAGCCAAAATTCTTACACTTTTCATAAAGGCCCACAATCTTCGTTGTTCCGTGTGAAAGAATGCGGACAATCTTGCCTTCCTTCCTTTTTCCGTCCGGTGATTTCGTAATAATGAATTCGACCTCATCCCCCTGGAACGCGCCTCCTATATTATCTTCCGAAATAAAGACATCCTCGTCCTCACCTTCCTGAAGTACGAAACCAAAACCTCTGGCATTCGCCTGAAACGTTCCTGTCAGGCGCTTCGCCTGTCCTTTTGCATACTTTCCCTTTTTAGAAACATAGATCTTCCCCTCTGCCTCTAAAGCATCCAGAACTTCCTTCAGTTCCCCTCTCTGCTCCTTCGGAATCTGAAGCACGATCGCTATCTCTTTTATCTTCATCGGTATATAAAAATCATCACAAATGAAATCGTACAGTACTTTTTTTCTCTTTTCAAATGTCTGGTCCAAATTCTCACCTTCTTTCTTCTATCTTTCTATTATCTCTATTATATAAAGAAAAAACACTCTATATTTTATAGAGTGTTCATCATCTTATCCTCTTAGTTAAATACACCCAGGTTCAAAACCAGTGCCAGAACCATAAATAAAATGGCAAGGAACTTCGTGGACTTTACAAGAGCGCCTTCCATAGAACGTCCTTTATTCTGTCCCCAGTAGGAATCCGCTGCACCACTGATCGTTCCCAAACCTGCCGACTTACCTTCCTGCAGAAGAATAATTGCTGACAGTGCAATACAATCTATAACAAATATAATCGTCAAAATAATCTTTAAAATATCCATCAATCTCCACCTCCTGTGAATAAACCACAATTATCTTACCACAGATGGGAAGTATTTGCAATAACTTTTCCGAGTTTTAAGCATACTTTTATGATACTCTTAATTATAATTTATCCAGTGTCGCAAATATATCCTGAAATAGATTATCTCCATATTTTTCATATAACTTTACTGCCAGATCATAACAGTAATTATCATCCCGTTCAAGAATCACTACAATATTCATTACAATTTTATCAGGCACTAGTGTATATACAACCCTGATGCCTATTCCCCGGTATTTGATCTTAAAAAAGCCGGTCAGGTTATTTCCTCTTTTGTTTCTCAATGGCTTTCCATATCCATTCGGACTGGGCAGCGGTGCTTTCGATACTTTTAAAATTCCTGCGAGGACTTGTTTCCTGATACCGCGGTCCAGCTTTTCATATTCTTTTTTCGCTTCATCAGTAATCCGTATCTTCCAAGCCATTATTCAATCTCAACACTTTCCGAAATCGCGGTTAATTCTTCCATTGAAAATCCTTCTTTTTCTACCAGTGACTCAAAATCTGTGGTATGGCTGTCCTGCCTGTTTTCTGCCAGTCTGAGAAGCTTAATGTTCTCGGCCATTTCTAACAGTCTCTCAAATTTTGCAAGTCGTGTCTGTAAGTTTTTATACTGTGCAACAGAAATTACTACTGCAGTCGGCTGATTATTCTTCAAAACGATGTATTCACTATTATTTTCAGCGACATCACTAAATATCTTACCGGCTTTTCCCTGACTAAAGTCCGAAACAGGCACAAGTTTCTCTGTAAAATCTAATAATGTTGGGCTCATATTGTTATCTCCTTTTTTTCTTATTATATAACGCAGTACTATTTAAATCAATATTTTAATTATTATTTTAACTATTATTTACTATAATATTTTGCATATTCAATTCAGGCTAATACCGGGATATTTTTCTGGGAATTCGTTAAAAACAAAAAAAATGCTGAGAAACCCTGAAGATTTCCCAGCATTTTGACCTTCCTGCCACATTAGAAGCTTATTTTACAACCGCCCTGATAATCTTGTTTTTTAACAGGCAGAATATAAATATCACAGCACAGATCACGGTTACTATGATGCTTGGCATACGTACCGCGTCGTTCGTTCCGGATGTCAGTATATATCCGATGGACCAGCTTAATATCTGCACGTCTCCCACTGCCAGAATCATAATAGCCAGTGACACAATTCCAAAGGATGCGCTTGTCAGCAGCAGAACCAGCCAGATGAAGTTCAGTCCGTTATTGTGAATCAGTTCGTTCGCTTTTTTCCCTGTTACTTTACTCATTGTCATCCTCCTTTTTCTTGTTGCAGCACCACGCCCTGAACGGCAGGCACATAAAGAGCGCGATCATTCCAGCGGCCAGTATGGCATCTCCCAGAATCCAGAACCACATCCAGTTTGAGAATCCGCCTTCGTATGTATACATATTCGGTGCCTCGCTGTTTGCATATACATACAGGATATTCTTTGCTGATTCTCTCATTTTTGTTACACCAAAACCGCTCTTCAATGTGGCAGACGTAAAGCCGCAGTCACCGCTGGCTTTTGTCAGCATCATGTCATTTCCAGCCCGGAGTGCATAGTCAGGGAGCATGTAATAGGAACCTCCCGGTCCTACACCATCTGTGATCACCTTCCCCTTCATCCCCCACTCATCACGTGGAAGTACGGTACATAATGCATAAGTTGCACCACTCCATGAGGTTCCGATTCGTCCCAGTTCCGTCATAAGTCCGGTACATTCCCCTTGTTTCACTGCGAGTTCAAAAGGTCTTGCATACACCTCGCGAAGTGCCTGTTCATTGCACCAGTTTGCGACACCATCCCGGTTAGTATCCTGTGTATTCAGCAGGTAATGTTTCGCATATACATATACGCCCTGCCCCTGAAGCCCTGACACTTCTGCTGCCGCAAACATACCGGCATGGGTCGGGTCTTCTGAAAAGTATTCAAAGTTTCTTCCACCGAATGGAGAACGGTGTGTATTCATCGCAGGGGCATACAAACCGGCAATTCCCCAGTTGATTGCTTCCTGCCCATAGATGCTGCCCATTTTTTCAACGAGCTCCACATTCCATGTCATGCCCATCAGGACTTCTGATACATATGTGTTCATTTTCAGTCCAAGATCATTAAAGCTGAATCCATTTAATCCCTGGGGGCCATCGATGTCGACCGTCTCTGGTTTTTCTATGGAGTCTATCTGCGGGGTGGACCACCCGGAATTTCCGCACAGTACTGTCAGCTCATCTAACGTAAGCTGGTCCATAAGGTCTTCCCACTTCTCATCGTCATAGTCCAGACCGATCATGTCATTGATCGTCAATCCGTTGTCCGCCCCAAGTACAGGCATTTCCACGGAATCATCATCCATATCCATAACTGAAGATCCGGGGCCGTTAGCCTCTAATCTTGCCTTGACTTCCTCAGGAACAGAAGTCGGGTTCAGACGTCTTTCCACCTTCGGAAATGTTCCGGCAAAATCTGCACGGCTTAAATAGGTCATGTTTGTCTCCAGTGTTGCTGCGTCCTGAAATTCATCCTGCACTACAGCCGCCGTTTCATCTGTAGATCTCTTGCCGTCGTTTTCCTCGTTGTAAATAATCTGTCCGGCCAGATCATAAGTAAAGCTCTGTCCTTCCTTTACTGTATGTGCATCTGTACGCAGTGTAAATGTATAAGTACCTTCATCCATCACATAACATCCATTTCCTTTTTCATCAAAGGATGCCATATCATCGAATACCATTGTCAGTTCCAGTGTCTGGGACTCACCCGGCTGAAGTTCATCTGTCTTGGCAAACGCTCCCAGATTTACTGCCGATTTCTCAATTCCGCCCTTTGTATACGGTGCGCTGTAGTATAATTGGACGACATCTTTGCCGGCCGTATCCCCTGTATTGGTTACTTCCACCTTGCAGGTAATATTGCCCCCCTGCCCGTCAACCTGTGAATCTATAAGTTTCCAGTCGAAGGTGGTATAGCTTAGTCCATATCCGAACGGATACTGTACGATGCTGTCATAGTTTTTATAATCATAGGTTGTATCCCCGACTGTAACCACAGTGCCGTCCACTGCTGCCGTCTCATACCAGCGGTAGCCTGTATAAATATTTTCCTCGAAATAGAAATATTTATTGGACATATTTGTATCATAGTCCGTGTAAGTGCAGTCTCCCATATTATAATAGGAAGGAGCACTCTTTAAATCGTATGCATAGGTATCAACCAGATGGCCGCTCGGATTCACGGTTCCCATCAGAACATCGGCAACACCTCTCAGGCCGGTTGCCCCCGGTCCCGCGATCTGAAGTGCCGCGTCAATCCCTTCGTCTTCGAGAAAACCAAGTTCCATTGCATGAGAGGAATTAATCAATACGATTACATTTTCGAAGTTTCCTTTCACCAGATCCAGCAATTCCTGCTCACAGCTCTGGATCTCCAGATAGTGTTTCCCTTCGTCACCGCCCACATCTGTATACTCACTCATATCCAGCGGGCAGTCCTGTCCTTCTCCGCCTACACGTGAAAGAACTACTACCGCGGTATTGCTGAATTCCTTTGCTGTATCAATATGTTCGGACACATCCGTACACTTGCTGTCATAAACAGAAAAATCTGCGCCGTCCGGATTAAAGACATCCCACTCCGCGCTTTCCGTGTATTTCCCGGAATAATAATCCCAAAGGTCCTCATTAATCGTAAGCCCTTCATTTTCAAAGGATTCCTTCAAGGTCTCATTCTCCGCACTTCCGCTTGTGGTCCCGCTTCCGGCACCGCCATATACAATATCGACGCTGCGGTACCCGAATACATTGATTTTGTCGGTATCCATCGGAAGTACATTGTCCATATTCTTCAGAAGCGTCACCCCTTCCGATGCTGCTTCCTTCGTAATATCACGTGCCTCATTAAAGGTGGCCGTCTTTTCTTCTTCTGATGCCTCTGAACTGTTTCCCCCGGTCACCTGCTTATTCAGGTTCCAGTAATATGTGATCGTATCTGCATACCGTGTCAGACCGATATTTGCGACGATCATGATAATCATCAGCAGCGACACTGCAATGGAGCCAATGACTCCGAATTTCTTTTTAACAGGATGCATCCATTTTTTCATTGTGTTTCCTCCTCATCCATTTTTTCATTTGCTTTTCCACCCGTTTTTCTCCTTTCTTTACTTGATGAGGAGAGTATATTAAATATAAAGCACATACGCAATATTTCTGACACCAACGGATTTTAGCTGGTACAAAAACAAATTCAGCCGGTACAACTGGTACACATAACGGTATGATTTGCACTTGACAATGACAGATTTTTTTCACCAGAAAAGCAGCATAATCTTCCTTAGAAAATTATGCTGCCTTCATTCTTCATCAGTTCCATATAATAATCCTTCACTTCTGCTGCCTTCCGCCTGCTCATCGGAAGGCTCATCCCATTATCCAGAACCACATCATTCTCTTTAAATACCTGGATGTGTTTATAGTTCACAAGATATCCCTTATGGATACGGATAAAACCATAATCCTTAAATTCTTCCTCCAGCTCCTGCATCTGCTTTCTGACTGCAAGAGGCTTCTCCCGGCCCGCTATATAGAACTGCTGGTATTTCCTGGCCCCCTCAATGAACAAAATATCTTCTATATTGACCGTCTCGGTCTGGTCCTTCAGCTGGAGTACAACCCGGCTCTCCTTTCCGTCTTCCCTCTGATCCAGATACCCGCCGAGGACCTGTGGGATATCTTCCAGAAAATGATTCTTACGGATAAACCCGTATGGGTTAACCCGGAGGGAATCAAACACCTTGTCCTCCCTGCTGGAAACATAGATGATATCGACCTTATTCCTTTGTCCACGCAGCTTCTTTCCAAATGCAATTCCATCCACAACAGGCATATCAATATCCAGAAGAAGCAGATCGAAGGAAACCTCCCTCATCTTCTTTTCCAGACTTTCCGCGTTTATGAAGGTACGGACCTCCCCTTGCACTTTTTTCTCCTGCAGTACCTTCCCAATAGCCTCTCTGATCACATCCAGGGCAAATGTCTCGTCATCACAGACGGCAATTCTCAGTTTTTCCACTCTTACTCTCCCTTTTGCCTTATGGCCGCTTCTTTTTCCATCTGCAGCATCACATCTGCGGTAAATACGGAATCCGTTATCTTGTATTTTACATGACCATGATACTTCTGTGCAATCATATCTACTACTTTTGTCCCGTAACCATGCACTTTTTTATTTCGTTTCGTACTCTCCAGCTTCAGCCGCTCTTTTACGGACATACTGTCGTCCACGGGATTTTTTACGGTAATAAACAGATAAGCTCCCTTTGCCTCCATTTCCAGAGTGATAACCGGCCGGTCGAATTTCCCGGCATCACATGCCTCAATCGCATTGTTCAGGAGATTAAACAAAAGACTACATAACTCTGCGTCTTTAAACGGAAGTCTCTCTGGAATGATAATTCTGGTTTTCAGCGTAATTCCATGCGATCTGGCAGAGGACGCCTCATAATTGGCAATGGTATTCACTACCGTATTGCCACAGTTTACATACTGGTAAAATTCTGCATTCTGGGAAAAACTGTTGTTTAAAAAGTCTTCCAGCTTGTCATACTCTTTCTTCTCAAGTAGTGCCTTCAGGTACATATCATGGTTCTTAATCTCATGGCGGATTGTGCTCATTTCCTCATATATATTTTTGGTGGCCTCATACATCTCATGATCGACCTCCGCCTTTCTCTGCATCGCCACCAATTCCATATTCTGCACATATTCTCTGGAGATCATATAGAACATATAATACCCCAGAAGTTCCAGAAGCCAGAAACTAAGGCTGATAATCACATTGTATGCCACGGTCCCTTTCAACAGTGTTTCAGCCAGCAGGGCATACGCAATCTGTGAGATGCCTGCAAGGGCGGAGATTGCCACCATCAGGATCACTCCCGATTTAGGTGTATAAGAGAAAGACTCCGTTGAAAATCTTTTTAAAAACCATGCCATGAAGAAAAACAGCAGGATACTTAAAATAGCCGTTATCCCCAGATATCCGTATGATGAATATCCAAGGCCGTTAAAAAAATCCCCCCAGGGTTCCGAGATAACTACATTGAGAAATGCCGCCGAATAGTATACGCTGCACATCACGATTCTGGTGGATAGCCGGTACTTACTCCGGAACACGGCATAACACACCAGAAAAACGAGTAAAGAGAGCCAGTCTTTACTCGTTGAACCGATCAGCATATAGATGACGCTGTTCAGCAGAAACATCACGACAGCACATACTGCAGTCTCCGCTGCCTTTTTTAAGGTTCCTTTTATAGAAAGTTTTATATCATTCAGCATCAGGATGGCAGCCGCCATGTAGGCAAGCTGGGTTACTATGTATGATTTTCCGTAGACCTGTTCAATAAAATAAATCTGAAAATATTCTGACATAAACTGGGTGTCCTTTACGGTGATTTTGTTATATCATATACCCTGAATACACCGGCGGTCAACATTTCATCTTATGATTAAAGCCTACAGCCCCAACATTTTTTTGATGCCGCCTTCATTCAGCATCTGAACCGTCTCGAATTTCCCGTCCCGGAATACCGCCCAGTTATTAAAGATTCCGGGTACATTTTTTGCCTTATCCAGACTGTCCACTGCAATCAGATTTAACGGTACATTGTGTCTTTCACATGTATCTTTTACCTGTAAAACACTGTTTTTGATAAACGGGCACTGCATGCCGTAATAGATCGTCAGCTCTTTCTCTTCCGTCTCCATTTTCTTTGCACGCTCAGATAAATGCGGTTTCGTCCCGTCAAACGACAGTGCCAGTAACTCATAGTCACCTGCAGCAGTATCCACTGTTTCAAATCCAAATTTCGCCATAAATTTCTTATCTGTCAGATAAGGCTTTTTCTTTTTGGAGCTGAGTACACAGACCCCCGATTTCCCCTGTGCCTTTGCGTCGCTGATACAATATTCCAACAGTGATTTGGCATACCCGTTCCCTTTGTATGACCCAGATACCCAAAGGCAGTAAATATACAAATAATTAGCTCCATACACCGGGACCCATGCCGTCTCAAGCGGTGCATATTCAATAAATACTTTCCCTTTTGCATCGAGCTTGCGGAAAACATGTCCCTCTGCAAGCCGCTCCTGCAGCCATTGTTTTTTAGCTGCTACGCCGCCCTGATGCTTTTTATCCGCTATTGCACAGCACAGGTGCTCATTCTCAAGATTATCCGCGGTTATATTTACGAATTGTTCGTCCATACCAGTCTCCCTTTGTCTACTTAATTTGATTTGCTGTTATTTTACAACTTCAGTATAATCCATATATGTTGACATCTTATGTCATGGTTTATTTTTTTCGAATATCTTTTTTGCTTCATTTGAGATGACCTCACGCAGATATGCGGGTTCTACTACCTCCACCTGTGCCCCGAAGGAAAGCAGATAGCCTGTAAGCCAGTCATCCTCAGGCATTTCTGCTGCGGCAATAAGCGTCCCATCTTCCTGTTCCTCTATTTCTCCGGGATCAAACTCATCATATACCCGGTATGCCATGTTCTTCGGGAAACGAAGTACGATCTTATTGTAACTAAAATTCTGTGCATCCTCACAATCCGGAAAAGGGACAGGAATGAACCGCCGTCCTGTCGGTTCCAGTTCAATCATACGGTTCAGCTTAAAGATTCGAAAGTCTTCCTTCTCTGTACAATATGCCTTTACATACCATTCTTTTGCTTTATATAGAAGCTTAAGAGGATTGATTTCTCTTTTTGATCTCATACCGGAGGCCCCTGCATAGACGATGGATACTGTCTCATGATTTACAACGGCATCCTTCAGCTTTTCAAATCTGGCGTTATCCTTCGTTTTTCTTCCCCAGCGTGAAAAATCTACTTCAAACCAATTGTCAGACTGAATTTGAAAAAGCGCGGACAGCTTAGTCATCATTTCCTTTTCATAGACATGGTCCAGAACGGACAAGCTTTGTAATGAGGATAATAACTCCTGCTTTTCCTGATCCGATAACAAAGCATGATCAAGTACATAATTATCCAATAAGTAAATTCCGCCGTTCCTTCCTGTCTCAGCATAAACAGGAATCCCCGCATTGCTCAGGGCATCGATATCCCTGTAAATCGTCCTGACCGACACTTCAAACTCCCTTGCCAGCTCCGGCGCTGCTGCATGTCCTTTGCTAAGTAAATAGTATACGATCTTAAACAGCCTGCTTTCATTCATAACATCAATCACCTCCATTTTCTGGGGGTACTCCCTCCAATCTCCAAATGCAGGGAATCCCCCGCAAGAACACTGCATTTTCTATTAAGCTATAAAATACATTATAGCAGATAAACCATGACATAGTATGTCAAGTTTAATTACATCTTCCGCCATTGGTGCTCCATCCCGCGAATTGATACGCTGCCCCCGTTTAGAGCCCTCCCCAGTGGGCATGCTATCCCTGCCGGCCGGATGCAGCAGCTGAAAAACCGGGAAGCCAGCCCCATGCCGGGGGCACCTGTGCTGTTTTAAAAGTCCTAAAGTTTACGTTAGAGGTCCTTAAGACAAAAACAGAAAAAATGACGGGCAGAATTTGACGTTTCACGGCAAATTCTGAAGCGACTTAAAACCCGAAATTATCAAATTTCGGGTTGCATGTCGCTGAACCGACATTTTCTCTGTTTTTGTCTTTAGGAGCTCTTACGTAAATGATGTGGACTTTAAAACAGCACAGGTGTCCCCGGCGTGGGGCTGGCTTCCCGGTTTTTCAGCGTCCCCTTTCCCAGCCAAGACTAAAGCTTGCCAACTAACTCCAAATTTATTTTCCTAATTCTTCTTCGATCCTCAATAACTGGTTGTATTTAGCAACACGCTCTGTCCTGCAGGGCGCCCCGGTCTTAATCTGCCCGGTATTAAATGCGACCGCTATATCTGCTATTGTTGTGTCTTCTGTTTCCCCTGAGCGATGGGATATGATCGCCTTGTATCCGGCTTTCTGTGCCATTTCGATCGCTTCAATTGCCTCCGTGAGTGTTCCAATCTGGTTTACTTTCACCAGAATTGCATTGGCAACACTCTGTTCAATCCCTTTTTTCAGTCTCTCCACATTTGTGACAAACAGGTCATCCCCGACCAGCTGTATCTCATTCCCCAGCCTCGTAGTAAGGAGTTCCCAGCCGTCCCAGTCTTCCTCATCAAGAGGGTCTTCAATCGAACGGATCGGGAATTCCAGTGATAAGTCTTCATAATACTCGATCAGTTCCTCTGCAGAACGGATAATTTTCTGTCCCTGCATCTTACTCTCACCGGGAAATTCGTATTTTTTATAGTCCTTGTTATACAGCTCGGATGCCGCAACGTCGAGGGCAATCGCAATATCTTCCCCCATTTTGTAACCAGCCTTTGTTACAGCCTCACTGATAAACCGAAGGGCTTCTTTTGCATTCGGCAGGTCCGGTGCAAAACCTCCTTCATCGCCTACTGCCGTGCTCAGTCCGTTTTCTTTCAGCAGGTTCTTCAATGAATGGTAAATCTCCGCACACATGCGGAGTCCTTCCTTAAAGCAGCATGCTCCGACAGGCATGATCATAAACTCCTGAATATCCAGTGTATTATCCGCATGTGCCCCCCCGTTTAAGATATTCATCATCGGCACCGGAAGCTTGTGTGCATTAACGCCGCCGAGATAACGGTACAGCGGTACTTTCAATGCATTTGCCGCTGCTCTTGCGGCCGCCAGAGATACACCGAGGAGCGCATTCGCACCAAGGTTCTTTTTATTCTTGCTTCCATCCGCTTTGATCAGAACCTTGTCGAGAGCCGTCTGGTTAAACACGTTCATCCCGATAACCGCCCTGGCGAGCTGGTCATTCACATGTTCTACAGCACGCTGCACGCCTTTCCCTCCATAGCGGTCTTCATTGTCACGAAGCTCCACAGCCTCATACATTCCTGTCGATGCCCCGGACGGGACTGCGGCGCGTCCCACAGTGTCCTCACCGACCAGCACTTCTACTTCTATCGTAGGATTCCCTCTGGAATCAATAATTTCTCTTGCGTAAACATCCCGAATCGCTAAATACTGATACATAGATTTATTTCCTCCTGCTTCCTCATAATCCAGTGTTAGTATTTCCAATTATCTTTTCTTAATGCGTTGACTTTTGATATTCACGGCGTTACAATGCGGTTAGGTTTACAGGGGATGCAATGGCTCCCCGAAATAATGTATATAGTGGGGATTATACAAATGAACGGAAAAGTGAAACATTTTCTATTATTAACAGGCAGTACACTGATCATGTCTGTCGGAACCTATTTTTTTAAGTTTACAAACAATTTTACGTTCGGAGGCATAACAGGTCTCGCTGTCCTGGTTGCCAAGACCGGATTCATGTCTGCCAGTGACTTTACATTTGTCATGAATATGATATTGTTGGTCATTGGCTTTCTTGTGTTAGGAAAGAAATTTGCCGCAAAAACTGCATACTGCAGTATTCTTCTCTCCGTCACACTGTCTGTTCTCGAGCGTGTCTATCCGATGTCACACCCATTGACCGACCAGCCCATGCTGGAGCTGTGTTTTGCAATCGCACTTCCTTCTCTGGGATCTGCAATTTTATTTAATATTGGTTCTTCCAGCGGAGGTACCGATATCATTGCCATGATCCTGAAAAAGTATTCCAGCTTTGATATCGGCCGCGCACTTCTCGTAACTGATATCCTGATTACTGTGGCGGGCTGCTTTATGTTTGACATTAAAACAGGGCTGTATTCCTTCCTCGGCCTTGCAATTCGCTCGTTCATGATCGATAACTTTATTGAAAGCTTTAACCTTTCTAAATATTTTAATGTAGTCTGCGATACACCTGAGCCAATCTGTGACTTCATCGTCCATACACTTGGCCGCAGTGCCACCGTATGCCTGGCACAGGGTGCATTTTCCGGTAAAGATAAGTATATCATCTTTACCGCGCTCAACCGGCCGCAGGCTATAAAGCTTCGTAACTTCATCAAGGAAAACCAGCCGGAAGCATTTATCCTCATATCCAATACGAGTGAAATTATCGGAAAAGGATTTCATAGTATATAAGGATACAAAACGACTCAACATATTTGAATTAAAGGAGATTTTTAATGAAGCATCTAGTAATAGCTGAAAAACCATCTGTAGCGAGGGACATAGCACGTGTTCTCCACTGTACGAAAAAAACGAACTCTTATATAGAAGGAACGGATTATATTGTAACATGGGCGCTCGGCCACCTTGTCACGCTTGCGGACCCGGAACAATACGGCGAGCAGTATAAAACATGGAATATGGACACGCTCCCCATGCTGCCCAAAGACTGGAAGCTGGTAGTCATCAAACAGACCGGGAAGCAGTATACTGCAGTCAAGGAACTGATCTACAGAAAAGACGTCTCTGATATCATTATTGCAACAGATGCCGGCCGCGAGGGCGAACTTGTTGCCCGCTGGATTCTGGACAAAGCAGGGAACAAAAAGCCACTGAAGCGTCTCTGGATTTCCTCAGTCACGGATAAAGCCATCCGTGAGGGTTTTGCGCATTTAAAGCCCGGTAAGGAATACTATAATCTCTATAAAGCCGCTGTTGCCAGAGCACAGTCTGACTGGGTTGTAGGCATCAATGCCACCCGTGCCCTGACCTGTAAATATAATGCACAGTTATCCTGTGGACGGGTGCAGACGCCGACGCTTGCCATGATTGCGGCGCGGGAGGAAGAAATACGCAGTTTCAAACCCAAAACATTTTACGGAATGAAGGCACTGGCAAAGGGAATCAGCTTTGTATGGATCGACGCACAATCCGGTTCCCAAAGAACATTTGACCGTGACCGCATCCAGAATCTTTATAAACAGCTCAGTGGCCCGCTTCTTATCGTGGAAGTCAACAAAAAGCAGAAGAAATCCTTCTCCCCCGCCCTTTACGACCTGACCACCCTGCAGAGGGAGGCGAACCAGCATTTCGGATTTTCCGCAAAGGAAACGCTCAATATTATGCAGCGTCTCTATGAAAACCATAAGGTGCTCACCTATCCACGTACGGATTCACGATATCTGACAAGTGACATGGTGGGAACGTTAAATGAGCGCTTAAAGGCGTGCGCTGTAGGCCCGTACGGCAGACTGGCCGGAAGACTTTCCATGAAGCCGGTCAAAGCCGACAAATCTTTCGTCGATAATGCAAAGGTATCCGACCACCACGCAATCATCCCGACAGAGCAATTCGTCCAGCTCGACCATATGACAAACGAAGAACGAAAAATATACGACATGGTCGTGAGGCGTTTCCTCGCCGTCCTTTCACCGGCCTGTGAGTATGAAGAAACCGTGATAAAAGGAACTATCGGATCGGAAACATTTACTGCGAAGGGAAATATCATAAAGCAGCACGGCTGGAGGGAGGTTTATGAATCCGGTTATGAAGATCCTGACGATGACGATGCAGAGGATTCTTTTGTGAAACAGACACTCCCTGAAGTAAAAAAAGGAGATACCCTCGATGTGACGAGCCTGACAGTGACGGAAGGCAAGACCAAACCGCCTGCATATTTTACAGAGGGCACCCTGATTAGTGCTATGGAAAATCCGGTAAAATATATGGAGCGTAAAGACAAAACACTCATCCGTACACTTGGGGAGACCGGAGGACTTGGAACCGTCGCCACCCGCGCTGATATTATTGAAAAGCTGTTCAACAGCTTCCTGATGGAGAAGAAGGGAAATGAGATCCATATAACGTCAAAAGGAAAACAGCTTCTGGATCTCGTACCCGCAGACCTCAAGAGCCCGGAACTTACTGCGGACTGGGAGCTTAAGCTTCAGGCGATTGCGAAAGGAAAAGTGTCCGGCCAGGATTTCATGAACGAAATCGAAGGCTATACAAAAAGGCTCATACAGGAAATCAAGACCGCCGAGGGCCGGTTCCGCCACGATAATCTGACACGCACCAAATGCCCGGAGTGCGGCAAATACATGCTCGAAGTCAATGGAAAACAC
Organism: Clostridium sp. AF19-22AC; assembly: GCF_003479085.1. Lineage (NCBI taxonomy): Bacteria > Bacillati > Bacillota > Clostridia > Eubacteriales > Clostridiaceae > Clostridium > Clostridium sp. AF19-22AC. The sequence continues at coordinate 33,602 of NZ_QUGN01000024.1, forward strand.
GGAAAGATGCTTGTCTGCCAGGACCGTGAATGTGGACACAGGGAAACCATTTCCAGACATACCAATGCCCGCTGTCCCGTCTGCCACAAGAAGATGGAGCTTACAGGCAAGGGGGATGGCCAGCGTTTCATCTGCTCCTGCGGGCACAAAGAAAAGCTCAGCGCTTTTCAGGAACGCCGGAGCAAAGAAGGAAAAGGTGCGAATAAGAAAGATGTGAATAACTATTTGAAAAAACAGGCAAAAGAAGCTCAGGAACCGATTAATAATGCATTTGCGGACGCATTTTCCAAATTTGATATAAAATTTTAGTTATGGCCTTTATGAAAAAAATCCGCGTACGCCCTTTGCCGGCCCGTACGCGGATTTTTTGTTTATAGAATTAGTGGAAGAAATGATCCCCGATCTGAATTCCCCAGTCTCCGTTTCCGAAGTAAAGGCAGTCCCCGATCGGATTCGCTCCTGCAATCGCATCTGCTGCTGCCTGCATTGCAGTGTCAGTATATCCGCCACTTGCAAGCACACTGTCCAGCCAGCCCGTCATAGCCGGTCCAAACTGTCCTGACTGATATATGACTTCAGCAACACTGTTCGGATACACACCGCTTCTCACGCGGTTCATAATAACGGCTCCAACAGCAACCTGTCCGTCATACGGCTGGTTTCCCGCCTCACAAAAGATAATGGATGCCAGAAGCTCCTGATCCCCCGCCGCAACCGGCATGGCTGACGCCTCTGCCGCCGCAGAGATCGCCGCTTCTTCCTCCGCCGCTCTCTGGGCCTCTTCCGCTGCCCGCTGGGCCTCCTCGGCAGCACGCTGTGCCTCCGCCGCGATTCTTTCCTGCTCTTCTTTTATCCTGCGCTGTTCCGCATCATAAGCTGTTTTTGCATCTGTTGCAGCCTTTTTCGTATCTTTCATCTCCAATGCTGGAATCCTGCCAATTGCTTCTGTATTCTCCCCTTTATCTACAGTATCAATTGTAAACGCTTCCGGCATCGAAGAAGCCGCCTGCGTTGTAAACCCGGCAGTAAACATCGTGCATACGGTAACCGCCGACAATACCTTTATAAATTTTTTTCCCTGTAACATATTTATACCCTCCTGATTTGTTGCAATATCTTTACGTGTTTGTAATAAGCTTGTAATAAAATATATGCTTATCATTTCAAACTTATTACAGATATTACAAATTTGTTACAAAACGCATTCTACTACAAAAAATCAGATCTGTCAACTTTTTTATTTCCTTTTATTCCACCCAATAAATTCCTGCGGTCCGGCACGAAAAAAATGAGAATATTCTGAAAATGGAGTGCAAAGGGGTCAGACCCCTTTGCACTCCATTTTCAGAATATTCTCATTTTTAGTCAATCACCAGCACTTCCAGAAGCTCACTCATATTCCGAATGGCCGCATCTGCCCCTGCTTCTTTATATGTCTTTTCCACAGTTCTAACAAGACTGTCTTTCTCACTCTGGGGAAGTCTTTCGTATTCCTCCTGCGTGAGTCCCATTTCTGAGCTTCCTTCGATCACTCCAATAGTAAATACCCCCGCATTTTTTCCTTCTTTGATGTCGGATACGGTATCCCCTACTTTTACTACATTAGCTGTGGATGTGATTCTAAGAACCTCCATGTTTTTAAATATCATGTAAGGATAAGGCCTTCCGGCATTTCCCACAGAATTTGGTGAAAACCAGGCATCCGGCTCGTAGCCTTCCTCTTTTGCCTTTGGCACAACAACCGCCATCATTTCGTCGGTATAGCCTGTTGTTGAACCGATCTTAATGCCCTTCTCACGCAGCTTAGCCACAGTCTCCAGAACATATGGCTTTGGCTTTGCGAACTGGTCCAGAATCCCCATCAGATTTTCTTCAAAGGACTCGTACAGCCTGTCTATATCAGGCTCCCCCGGCTCCTGCCCGTATTTTTCAATCCACTGCTCCCGGATTCTTGGCATCGCCAGCATTGTTTTAATGTGATCCCTTTTCAGCATCCCCATCGGCTTTCTTACCTCTTCCATCGTAGGTTCGATTCCCGCTTTGCGGAATACTTCCACAAAAGCCTGTACCGGCGCAAAACAACCGTAGTCTACCGTGGTACCGGCCCAGTCAAATATGACTGCCTCAATTTTTCTGTTCATTACGTATCTCCTTGTTTTACTCATTATTTTCCTTTAAAAATTGTGTAAGAATTTCGATTAATTTCAAAATATCCTCTTCATAAATTTCACCGATATTACCGATACGGAAAGTCTCGGCTTCTGTCACTTTCCCCGGATAAATGGCGTACCCGCGGTCTTTGATGTAGGTATACATGTCACTAAATGAAAATTTATGATTCTCCGGATAGAAAAATGTCGTAATGATCGGCCCCTGATGTTCTGCTTCTATATAAGGATGTATTCCCAGTTCTGCCATTTTTTCAATAAGAAGTTTGTTATTATCCGTATACCTCTTATTTCTCGCCGGAATGCCGCCCTCTTCTTCCATTTCTTTAAGTGCCTGTGAAAATGCAAGTACAACATGTGTTGGTGATGTAAATCTCCATTTTCCGTCTCTGTCCATCGTCGCCCACTGGTCATACAGATCCAGTGAAAGACTCCTCGCCTTACCTTTACTCTCGACCAGTTTTTGTTTATTGGCGATGATGAATGAAAATCCCGGCACACCCTGAATACATTTATTCGCGCTGCTGACGATAAAATCAATTCCCCATTCCCCAACAGGGATATCCACACCGCCAAAACTACTCATTGCATCGACGATCATGGTTCTGTTTCTTTCCTTAACAACCTTTGATACAGCCTCAATATCATTGAGAATCCCGGATGTTGTTTCACTGTGAACCATAGATACATGTGTAATGTCCGGATTCTGATCAAGTATTTCCGCAATTTCCTGCGCATCCGGCACTTTATAGTATACCTCATGATGAATCATATACGGGATTCCTGCGTGCTTCGCGATATCTTCCATCCGCTCGCCATAAGCACCGTTTGCTATGATAAGCAGCTTATCCTCATCTCCGACAACACTGGTCAGCACAGACTCCACGCCAAAAGTACCACTTCCCTGCATCAGCACTACTGTGTAATCCTCTTCCGATACGTGCGCAAGTTCAAGCAGCATCCTTCTAATCTCAAGTGTAATTACTTTATAATCATCATCCCAGGTACAGTGGTCAAAAAGCATCTCCTCCTTTACGGTATTTGTGGTCGTCAGCGGTCCCGGCGTCAGTAACTTATAATTCTTCATAATGTAAAAATTCTCCTCTCAATCTTTCTCCGGCCTGTAGCATCCGTTATAAATAGCATTGAAATTATAGCAATATCAGTATTAAGAAACAATCAAATACAGTTCAAACTTCGGTTAAACAAATGTAAATTTACAGATTATTCCCTCCGCTTCCCACTGAATTCTTCTGCTGTAATCTTAATGACTGACACAATTGATACGAGTCGTTCGTTAAATTCGAAGTCCTTTCCTGTCTGGCACTTCATTAATATGCTGAGTGCCTTGATTTTTTCTGCGGGATCATCTATGATCTCCGCCTTTCCCTGTCCGACAATACTGGCATAGCGAAAGCCATACTGGCATGCAACTCTTCCTTCGATCAGCTCATGGTCGCAGTCCAGTTCAAATCCTACTTTTTGATTTTTCTGAAGCAGGTCCAGTTTCTTTCCTTCCAGAGCGGCGTGGAGATAGAAGATCAATTCTTTTCCCTCATATGTATATCCGAAGTTCATTGGAAGGAGATAGATTCCATCCTCATCATACATCGCGATTCGTATCACCTTGCATGTATCCAGTACATGCAGCATCTCCTCCCGTGTTTCTATCTCTCTGTCTCTTCTTTTCATTCGCGGCATATCTTTTGTCCTCCTTTTTAATCTTATTTCATAATATCACATCCTTGCATTCTCTTCCATTATTGTATTTTTCTTCTAAATTTATTTTCGGATTTACATGACTGCTTACCGATCGCTGTCAATCCGGAAACAATCTATCGACAGCCGATATTTTTCATGATATAGTAGCCATATCACATAAAATCGTTATTGTCCGTGCCCTTTCAGGACGCACAGTAACGGTGTCCGCCAAAGGGGAAATTCATAAAGGCGGATTCATCTGCAAAAGAAAAATTTTATTTAGAGTGAGGCTTTAGAAATGAGACGGGGAAATTCAAATGTAAATCAGATCACAGAAGGAGTCATCTGGAGGCAGCTTCTTCTGTTCTTTTTTCCGATTGTATTCGGAACCTTTTTCCAGCAGCTTTATAATACAATTGACACGGTTATTGTCGGACACTTTGTGGGTAAAGAAGCCCTTGCAAGTGTAGGAGGGTCTTCCACCCAGATTATCAACCTGATCGTCGGCTTTTTTACCGGGTTGTCCTCCGGCGCTTCCGTCGTGATTGCGCAGTTTTTTGGGGCACAGGACGAACGCACCGTACGTCAGAGCCTGCATACTGCCTATGCTTTTTCGATAGCCGGAAGTATCGTCATTAGTGTACTCGGGATCGTACTGGCTCCGTCTATGCTCGAATGGATGCATACCCCGGAAGAAATCATGGCGGACTCTACGATGTATCTGCGTATTTATTTTACCGGAATTCTATTTGTCTTCATATATAATATGGGGTCCAGCGTCCTGCGCGCAGTCGGGGATTCCAGACATCCGCTTTATTACCTGATTTTCTGTTGTGTAATGAATATTATACTGGATACTCTGTTTGTTGTAGTATTCCACATGGGGGTTCTCGGAGTCGCGCTGGCTACTCTAATCTCTCAGGCCTGCAGCGCCGTGCTTGTCACGCGAAAGCTCATGATTTCCGACGGCATCCTGAAGCTTTTTATCCGGCAGATCCGGCTGCACAAATCCGTACTGAAGTCCCAGCTTCACATCGGGCTTCCCGCCGGTTTCCAGTCCGTAATGTACAGCATTACAAATGTAATCATACAGGCCGCCCTGAATGACTTTGGAACAGATACTGCGGCAGCCTGGTCCGTATACGGGAAATTGGATGCTGTATTCTGGATGGTCAGCAGTGCTTTCGGAATTTCAATCACCACTTTCGTCGGGCAGAATTACGGTGCAAAAAAAATGGACCGTATCAAACGGAGCACCCGCGTCTGCCTTGGCATTGATTTTATTATGTCCGGAGTACTTGTGCTGTTCCTCATTGTGGCCCGTACCTTCCTGTTCCGCCTGTTTACGAATGATGCCGAAGTAATCCGGATTGGCTCCGAAATGCTCTTGCTTATCACACCGTGGTATATCGTATTCGTAATCATCGAAATACTGTCAGGTTCCCTGAGGGGGATCGGTGACGTTGTAATCCCGATGATTATTACGATGTGTGGGATCTGCCTGCTGAGAGTGGTATGGATCATCGGCGCGCTCAAGATTAAACCGACCATTCCGGCCATCATTTTCAGCTATCCGGTTACATGGATTTCTACGGCAGTCCTATTTATCATTTACTATTTTTACCGAATGAAAAAATTCAAGATATGAAATAAACACACCTCCGGCGGTTACTAGGCCGGAGGTGTGTTTTGCTTTTCTACTGAGTCACAGGCAGATGCCTATTTCTTATAATATTGTCCAAATTTCAGTGCATACATCGGTCCGAACTGGGAATAGAAGGAATCCAGTTCCACATGGTATGTCTGACCGTCCATCTTAACTACCGCGGGCTTTCCCCTCGTAATGAACTCCAGCGTGATCCTGTTCTTTCTGCAGTAATCTTCTATTTCCCTGCAAAATGCATCCACACTTCTGGGGCATTCCTCTAAGTCCACGACAAGGTACCGCCCTTTCACAACTTCCCCGTTTAATTCTTCCGCTATTTTCTTAAAGGAACGATAATCCACTAACCAGCATATAAAAGCCACTGCGATGTTCACCAGAACGATATTCCGCAGGACTCCGGGCAAAAGAATTGACAGAGATACAAATACAGTTGTGAAAATCGAAATCCAGTAAACTGCCGCTGCCCCGTTAAACCATTGACCGATTTTTCTCTTTCCCGGCCTGTTATAGAGCCAGATAATCACATTGCCCACAAGCAGATACACAATTAACGCAACAGGGATAAACTTAAGCATTCCTGCAATCGTAGCCGTATTCTTTGAAAAACTCAGATACACTGCCGTGCTGGCAAATAAAACCAACCCAAAAAAGCATCCATCAAGTACTTTTTCCTTTGTTTCTTCTGATATTCCGTGCGTTCTCATAACAATCCCTCCTTAATTTGTGCCCGAAGGCCTTTTAAATATTTTCTGGAAATATAGGTACTGTCACCATTCTCAAATTCCGCCATCATAATCCCGCCAGGTATGGGCTTATAGCGTTCCACCTTTGCCATATTGAGAAGGACCGACTTTGATGCCCTCACAAATTCCACCGGCAGAATCCTTTCCAATTCATACAGCCGCTTTCTGGTACAATAGATTTCCCCATTCATATGGATGTACTGTACCTCCATCAGCGATTCGATATAAAAAATCTCTCTGCATTTCACCTGATGGATCTCGTCATCCTTATAACAGGAGAGAAGCATATGTTTATAATTCTCCCGCTCTATAAAACCGGATAACCTCCTGATACTTTCATCTTCCTCATGTACCATCAGCCTTGCGGTCTCCGGCTTCTCTTTATCTATCTTTTCTATTTCCACCTTCATTCCATTTCCCTCCTGCCGTACCGTTTAGTAATAATGTCTTCCCTCTTTTTCTTTATCTTATCCGAGTTTTTTATAATTGTCTACTCATAAACGGCCAAAGGTCGCTGGGCATCGGTAAGAGGATATTGGACAAAAGAAAAGACGCTGCCCGGGCATTCCGCTCAGGACAGCGTCTTTCGTATCTTCTTATTTATCTCATTCTAAAGATCGGGCTGATCTTCTTATAAATCAGAAATACAATCAGGGAAACCAGTGTACCCTTCAGCAGGTTAAATGGTCCGACTGCAAAGAATACGAATGTGGATAAACTTGTAATATGTGCATTCACCGCCGTCCCCATCTCCACTAATGAATCAATCGGCATTCCAAATGCCGCGGCATAAGTTGGAAGCAGGATATATGCATTCAGTGCACATCCAATTACCGTCATAAATACAGTGCCGACAGCCATTCCCACAATGGCATTCTTTCTTGTACGGTTCCTCTTATAAATCAATCCCGCCGGAACACATAATGCACACCCGATCAGGAAATTTGCGATCTCGCCGACACCTGCTGTAATCGTGCCGTTGATAATAAAGTTCAGAAGGATCTTTACCAGCTCGATCACGGCACCTGCCATAGGTCCCATGACGAAGCAGCCTACCAGTACCGGAACTTCACTGAAGTCGATCTCATAAAATGCCGGTGCGAACGGCAGTGGAATCTCGAACAGCATCAATACTGTTGCAATTGCGGATAACATGCTGATCTGTGCGATTGTGCGGACGCCAATTTTACTTTGTGTCCTTGATACTACATTTGTCTCTGTGCTCATAGTCGTTTCTCTCCTTTAATTAAAAAATTGAATTGAAAAGAAAGAAAATCTTCCCGGAAATCATGTCGGCCGCGTACATAACAGAATTTTCTGTGTTCCAAAAAATCCCAAAAGAAAAGCCCCGGATATCATCCGGGGCTAAAAAAATACGCTTTTGATGGCATAAATTTCTTCTTTCATCCAGACTTTACTGTCGGTACTGGAATTGCACCAGTTCAGCCACTATCCGAAAATAGCAGGTCGCGGACTATACCGCCGGTTGGGAATTACACCCGACCCCGAAGAATTTTCTCTATTCTATAGGTTATTATAATCCATTGTATGTGGTTATGCAAGCACTTTCTTTGGTCAGTTTTACCATTGATCGTACTACATCCATGCCTGATCAAATCTATACGCCCCAAAAAACGGTCCTTAAATATATCGGATGATACCTTGGCAGACCTTAACAATAACAAGGAACCATCCCAGCCAATGCGATGCTTCCTTGTTATTTGCTTTGCAACTATCCCTTATTAGATTTTCTTTCTTCTAAAAATAAGAACAAATATGATCGCCGTCATGGAAAGAAGCAGGAATACTACTGCCACTGAAATTGGAGCAACATCACCTGTTTTCACGACTGTATTTTGTTCGTTTTTTGCACCTGTACCACCGTTGCCCGATGAACTAGCATGATTCTGACTTGGCTTGTCTATGCCAGACTTATCCGGGGTTGGATTATCCGAGGTCGGATTATCTGGGACCGGATTGTCCGGGATCGGATTCTCTGGCGTTGGATTCTCCGGTTCTTGGCTGCTGTCTTTCAAAAACATCGCATAATCCGAAGCATGTGTCAATGTAACCCTCATATTTCCCTGTCCATCTGCCTTTCCTGTGCTGATATGTTCCAGGCTTTCTGTTTTAGGATTATAATAATATATCTCTAATTCCTTATCTGCCATTTCAGCGCCCAGCGGGATAATCATATCTGCCGAAAAACCGAATTCACCTTTATATGCTAATGTAAACTGCATATGCACACTACCTTTTTCAGCTCCATCCAAGACAGCTTTTGGTATGTTTTCTGTATTTAGTATCACCTCGAGATTCAGGTCCTTCGGCGTTTCGATATTAGTTCCGTTAACCTCCCAAATAACGCCATTACTAAGTACTAACTGCAGCGTCACATTTTTTCCCTGTGCAGCAGCGAATACTTCTTTGTCGATACCCGGCTCCTGATCAGTAATTGGTATTTTTACAATATCGCCATTCTCTGCCTGATTTATCTGAACAATAATCTTTTCCGTCTTAGACGGCTCTCGTTCCGGAAACTTACGGATTGTCAAACCATATACTGCCATAGCTTTTGCATCTACGTTTTTAAGGCTGATGCTATGGCTGCCTTCTCCCAGTTCATCACTTGTATAGAGAAGAACATCCCTCTGCACCTTTTCGTCTCTGCAGTCAATCACTACCGCCTGTTTGCCGTCAATTATAATTTCCATTTTGCCATAATTAGAAGCCTTGTTTCCCCATACTTCTACGACATCTCCTTCAAAGCTGTAGGACATGACAGCTCCGGCTTCTTTTGTTTCACGGCTGTCATTGCGGCTGGACATGACATTTCCAATCTTATCCTGTTTTGCCCAGTTTCCCGCTACGGACCAGTCGTCACTGATTCCGGGGACGTATGTGATAGTATCCGGATTTGCAGGCTTAACGCGTTCCACTTTAATTATGGTATCCAGTTCATGCCATTCTTCCCCTTCCGGAAGTGTTATTTCATAACCGCTTTCTGCTTTTTCGAATGTAATTTTTGTTTTTGTACCGTCATATTTTAAGAGTTCGGCCTTCCCCCCCAACACACTTCTGTCCTCTGTATCTGGTATCCGGAGACTTTTTGAGTCAACCGGCGGTGCTGTAATATGGAGATAAACATACCTTCCGTCCTCTGATTCGGTAGATACACCCCAGCCTTCATTTGCCAGCCAGGAGTTATTTTTTGTCGTATACGCCTGTCCGGCTTTTGTATTTTTAATAGATTCAGCAACCGGGGCTATATACTGTTTGTTCATAGCCGTAAACTCTTCCAGAGTATTACCTTCCCATATATTTCCATTTGTCTGCTCTTTTGCAGTTCCCGGAAATACCCCCATAGAAAGTGCCACACCGCCCGATTTTGACAGTGAGGAGGCACCAACCACATAAAGGAACAGATTTTCTTTCGTAACACGCAGGTTATAATTCTTATTGACCGCCCACCAATTCTTCCCTTGTGTGACAACCTGGGCTGCCTGATGTTCATTTAAGGTCCATGTTTTCGCATCATCTTCCGTTGCTTCCTGATTATAATATGTGTCGCCAAAATTATATAATTCCTGACACCGGTAATCTAATGATGTCCACTCCGGGTACGGATTTTTCTGCCTGTTTGTCCCAATGTTGCCGACAAGCGCCAGCCCCGGATCGTAGGCCAGCAGGGCAGCCCTGTACTCGTCCTGGTTAATAACTCCATGAGTCGGTCCGGTTGTTCCTGCCGGTCCATGTATGAAATAACCGTCGAACCAGAATCCTTTTATTTTTCCGGCATAGCGCTGCGCCATCTCATCTGCAATTTCCAGCTGGAACTGGTTATACCGTTCATGGTCGCCGTCCGCTTCCTGTCCGCAGTCGTCCCATCCTGTGTTTTCCCTGTCCTCGCCGCTCCAGTAGAGTCCGTCCAATTCACAAAGATATAGATGCAGGTCAATATCATATGGTTTTAATGCCTGATACAACTCCTCTATTACATCTACCTCATCCGTATATGTTTTAACGCCTTCAGCCTTTCTCCGGTCATCTCTCCAACGTTTTATTGTCTTGCTCGGATACAAATTGCGCTGCTGGGAATGCGCTACAGTAAAGATAACATATTCGAATCCCATATCATGAACATCCGATGCAAACTGCGCGGCATCAAAATCCTCTGCCAAAACGTCAATGTCATGAACCGTTGTCCCATTTGTGTCCCTAGTCAATCCTGCCACATAATGTACAAACAAACCGTATTTTTCACCTTCAAAATGAGTTCTTGCCGACTTTGCCTCTTCCTCTGACACGACAGGCCCCGTATATTCAGGAGACAATGGCACGCTAAGAGTCCTTGTCTGGTTGTTCTCCGGCTTTTGCTTATCTGTCAGGCTGAATGTCACATCAATATCAATTTCTCCGTCTTCACTGGACGGGCGTCTTACAATCTTCCCATCGTTCCCTATATACCCCTCCGGGCTGGTTGAGAGTATTTGAATTTCATATTTGTCAGAGATACTCGGGAATGTAATCTGTGATGCATCCCGAAGCGGCTTATAAATAATGGATGTACGCTTTACTAGCTTTTCGAACTCAATATCTCCCATGTCTTTGAGTTTTCCCTTTACACTCACATTATCAAATTCCGCTTTTGTCCCCATGCTTATAAAACCGAAATATCCCCCGGTATAATCTGCATCATCCCAGGTTAGCGCAGGCTTGTCGTTCAGATATACTTGGATCTGCCCCTTATCTGCAAAATAAACGACCTTCACATGTACCTCTTTTCCGGTATCAACTCCCTGAGGTATTGGTACAGTCTTATAAACATTATCCTTACAATACTGAATCACACTTTTCCTGACATTTATATAATAGCAGCTGCTGTCATAGGCGCCGGCAGTTAGTTTTCCTGCTGAATTGAACTGAATTCCCGCTGCTCCATTTGCAAAAGAGCGGATATCGAATTCATACTCGGCATCACCTTCTATAAAATACTTTTCATCCGCCACCGCTATCTGCATTGTCTTCCCGTCAGATACCCTCAGCCAGCCCTCTGTAATCTCGGGCTCATTCTGAAGCTGCTTCCACTGGGACAAATCCCCTGAGAAGTCATCTGAAAATATGGCTTCTGATTTGATATCTTCCTTCCTCGTACCTGTTACGCAGAAATTTTTCACTTCTGATTTTGGGTTCTTTCCCATAGTGACCAGACCAAAATATCCATAAGTCTGCTTGGTATCCATAACTGCAATTAAAGCTTGTGCACGGTTATTGAAAGAAATCTCTATGCTCCCACTCTCCAGATAGCTGACTTCCACATGGTTGAAGTCATTCGGCTTGAAATCATTGATTTCGCCAGTTCCTATTGTGGTTTTCCTAGTACCGTCAGATACTAGGAAATCTACGTGTCCGGACTGGCTGATGTTCATAAGATATCCGGCTGTGTCCCAATTATTTTTTCCGGTCTCCTTCATATTAAACTGGAGCCCCAACGATGCTGAAGTGATTTTAAAATCAAATGCATATAAAGCATTGCCTGATGTCTGAATATCAGGCGATATCTGAACATTACTGTCAGAATCAATCTTAAGCACGTCTCCTTCCACAGTTACCCTAGACTTATTTTGAATATCTAACCAGTTATCCAGCTGTAAGGCATCGGCTGCCGAAAACAGATATTGTGTATCATTTGATATCAGGACCGGCTGTCCATCAGACTGTACTTCTGTCTCTTCTGATTCAGAAAGATCCTTAATTATGTCCTTTGTTTCCGGCTGCATAAGTTTTTCAGTTTCATCGACCGTCTCTGTTTGAGTGGTTTCCGGTTCCTCCAACGTTCTGTACTCTTCCAAATCAGAGTTTTTATTCTCCAACTCAGCTGCCTGTAAATCTGGTTCTTCCGCATGAACCCGCAACGTCCACATTGGCGTCTGAACTCCTATACCTGCTATCATCGCAGATGCTAATGCAACGCTGCACCACCTTTTCCATTTTCCTTTCATCCTTTACTCCTTTCTTTTTCGCTTATCCCTTATAGCTAATCCATACCACTTCCCTTATTTTATATTAATTGGGGAAGTTATAAACCGGAACTTAAAATACAACGAAAAAGAAGAAATATCTACGATATTCACAGTTGTCCCATCCTGTTTCCTTACGGGTCAGCCTTTATACCATTCTCCTCCCATTCTTTCTTTGCCTCGTCCGTAATTGAGGTATAGTCCTCCGTCTGTTTAATGAATGTCAGTTCTAACGGTTTCTGGCTCCTGTATATCTGTATGGAAACCGGGATATTAAGCTGAATTGCATCAAATGCTTCCAAAAAGTCTCCGATACATCGTATCTCTTTCCCGTCAATCTTCCGTATGACATCCCCTACTCCTATAGGAAGCCCCAATTTACAGAACAGCCCTAATACCTCCCTCTGTAATATAAAGACTCCATATAAATCCGGAAGTCCCGCAGCGGAACGCATGCCCTCGCCAGTAATATCCGACAGGAGCACATCATAGAACCGATAAGCAGCTTCCTCGGATGCGCCTTCTATATAGATAAAGCTGGGCGGTTTTGGAGCTTCTGCACGTCCAAAATCTTCATCTGACATAGGAAAATTAAGAAATCCTTGTTTCAATGCCGGCGAATCCGCACTTACCCTGTAATCTCCATGCTCAAAATCCAAAAATTCCGGGTCTGAAATAATCGATTTATAATCCGGCTGAGGCAGGTCTTTTATTTCATGCCCCCTGTTCCAGTACGTGTTAAAAGAGAAAAAAGTAGTCGCGCCTTCATTGATGCAGACATTATTGCAAATTTTAGGGGAACAGATTATATTGCAATAAATAAGGTCGTTATTATATGCAAAACTCATATGGTGTTCCAGATTTGAACCAACCAGAACATTATTATGCACTTTTCTGTCAAAACCGTCTCTGAGTTTGATTCCCACGCCAATACAAAGATTATCATAGATGTCATAATTAGACGCCCCGTCATCAATATCAATGCCAAAGGCATATGTGGCATACACACGGTTCCTGCGGATAACCGTAGTCTTCCATGCGTCCAAGAGTGCAAACGCTCGTTTATCCCTTCCGAAATACCCCATCGCGTCATGCTGTGGCACTGACCAGTATCTGTCCCTTCCCCAGCAATTAATCGGTCCGTGGTCTGCAGTCTCTGTCACGCAGTCGAACAGGTCGTTTTTTTCTATCAGATGCCCGCCAAATGTCCCGTCATGCACATTAATTCCTGCCCGCGAAGTATGATGGACCGTATTCTTGCTGACAGTTATGCACTCACTGACAGACATACAGACTGCGGCCGTCTGTTTTTCATAGGTTCCTATATCATAGAAATAGTTATTTTCTACAAAAATGTTTCTCGGATACTCCTCTGTTGCAGGTCCCGGCACAAAGTCAGTAATCTTTGTCTTATGGTTATCCCTGTCATACGTAGAGGCATCCCTTACGGCACTGGATTTTCCCGCCACAAGTACTCCTGTTGCACCAATGTGCAGGAAATCGCTTCCGCTCACGCAATTGTCTTTCTGATATCCTGACATCATAATTGCGTTGCCGCCTATATCCTCAAAGGCGCAGTTTTCAATCCGTATATTTTCTGAATTTTCCATAAAGACTGCCCCTGCACGGACGAATCCCCAATCCCCTCTCAGAGGACGTTCATATTGTCTGGTGAACAGTGTACGGTGAGTCCTGGAAAAATGAAGACCGCGGATAGAAACATTTTTTATCGGCGTTTGCCATGTCCTACCCTGTATCCGGATAAGTTCTTCCGTTGAGACAGCCTCAAACTCAGCGCAGTTTAAATCAATGCCCTCGGCCGGAAAATAATAGAGAATTCCTGCCTCTTTGTTATAGTACCATTCCCCCGGAGCATCCAACTCTTCGAAAATATTTTCTACCATCCGCTTCACTGCGTGCATCTCATTCCCACGGTTATTATCTCCTACCCACTCATACAGAAGGTCATTTTCATCTGTCTTTCCAGTGATACGGTAGGAATTTCCGCCCCACTCTGCATGGTGCAGCGCCCGGATGTAACCGCCCTCCGGGCTGCTCCATGTTTTTGTCCTTTCTTTGCTCACAGCATCCTCTGCATAGCCGCCCAGGACCTTTCCTTCCTCATAGTTAGGATACCTCGCCATAATTTGACGGATTCCATTGGCATACACGGCATCAATTTTTCTTCCCGAGCCTATGAAAGCCTGAAAAATCCCGTCCCTGTATAGCGACCATTGAGGGGTTATTATCCCTGCACCGGTCAGGATCACCTTCTCTTCGTTATAATTCTCAATCGAAATCGGCAAGTCTCTCCTGCCTATCGTTTCTTCCGTTAATACAATTGGTTTTTCAAGATAGTAACCGCCCTTCCGCAATAAAAGCCGGACAGAATCCACCGCGCGTGAACATTTCTTGATCTCTCCCACTGCGCGTTCTAATGTGGCAAAAGGGCATATTAAGGTTCCATCTCCCGCGTCGTTTCCGTCAGGAGATATATACAGCATTATTTGTTTCATCTTACATTCCCATACCTTTCTCTCATGCATTTTACTCATTTACTGCTCAACTGGTGCCGCAGACAGGCATTGCCACAGTTTGTGCATTCCCCGGGCACTTAGCACTTATCCCTTAACCGCTCCGCCTGTCAGCCCGGCGATAAAATATTTCTGCGTAAACAGGAAGAAGATAATTACCGGAAGCAAAATAATGCAGCTTGCCGCACACAGCGGACCCCAGTCTGTACCTGCACTCTGTACAAAAGCGGTAATCCCGAGAGGCAGTGTCTTGATGCTCGATGTAGACAGGTCAACCGATGCCCACAGCATTTCCCCCCACCAGCTTAAGAAACAGAAAATCGCGTTTGTCGCCGTAGCCGGCAGCATCATCGGCATAACTACCTTCAGGAATGTGGATGTCTCTGTGCATCCGTCTATTCTGGCAGCCTCGATAATCTCGGTCGGCACTGTCTTGAAAAAATTCCGGTAAATGTAAATAGCAAATGCAAGCCCCCAGCCTATGTAGGGCAGAATTAATGATAAATGTGTCCCAAGAATCCCCATTTTGCTGGTCAAAAGGTACATGGGCATCAGCACTGACTCTGACGGAAGCATGGTCAGCGTAAAGATGATTATCATAACCGTATCTGCCTTTGGTATATCTAGCTTTGCAAGCGCATATCCAGCCAAAGACGACAGGATTAAGGTCACAATTACTACGGATACTACAACAATAATACTGGACACAAAATATTTTCCAATGCTTGCGGTCGTCCATGCATAACTGTAGTTCCCCCATTCAATGGTCTTAGGGATGCCCCAGATATTATTATAGAAATCATTTGTCGTTTTACCGGATGTCAGAAGCACGAATAACATGGGATAAACAGTTAATAAAACGAATGCAGTCAGTATAATACGGACAATCCACTTAGAAATATGTTCACCCGGTTTCCATGCTTTTGCCTGCCTGCCATTCTGAAATGCCATTGCCTTAGAACTCATACTCTTCCCCCCTTAACAGACGTTTCACAATCAAGATACTTGCCACAACTACAACAGTAAATACAACACCCGCGGCTGCCGATTCCCCAAACTTACCATACGAGAAGGCCATCTTAGTCATACGGATAGGGACTGTCGTTGTCAAGTCCCCCGGCCCCCCCTGTGTCATTGTAAAAATCAAATCGTAGGACTTATATTGTGTCCCAAGCGTATTAATTGCCGCCAGAAGAATCATAGGTTTTATGAGCGGCAGCGTAATGTATCTGATTTGTTTCCAGTAACCTGCCCCATCCAGCTTTGAGGATTCATATAAGGACTCCGGTATGGTCTGCATGGAGGCAAAACACAGGAGCATTACCTGTCCCGCACATTTCCAGACCGCAACGAAAATAATGCAGAGCATCGCTGTATTCTGATTCTGCAGCCAGACATGCTGCAGGCTTTCCAAACCGATCAGCTTCAGGAAATTATTCAAAAGACCCATTTCAGGATTATAAAAAAAGGTAAACATCAGACCTACCACTGCGATAGGAAGCATTGCCGGGCTGAACAGGATCAGCCTGAAGAAGGAGCCTTCTTTCCCTGACAGCTGGAAAACTAATGTTGCAAGCAGAATTCCGACAACAAGCCCGCCTATTGTAGATGCCAGCGCATAATAAACGGAATTCCCTACGCTCTTAAAAATTGCGGTATCCTGGAACACTGTGATATAATTCTGGATACCCCGAAACGTTATTTCCCCGAATCCATCCCACTTCTGGAATGATAAAAAGAAGTTCCAGACAAATGGGATAACAGTTGCATAGAGAATAAATACCATAGCCGGTATTAAGAAGAGAAAACCGGTTATTCTTTTTTTATTTATTCTTCTTTTCTTCCCCATAATTACCACCTTCCTATATTTCATTGCCTTTTAAATATGTAGCATCGAGTCCATATTTTATTGTTTTTCTGTCGTTCAGTATCACTTCAGAGATGCTGCATACGAATTTTGGGTATAAAATCAGCAGGCAGCAGAGATTCCACTGCCTGCTTCCATATATCAACGTTTACTCGTTTGCAAGTGCGCTTTCACGCTGCTGCTCCAAATTATTGATGACTGTATCTACACCACCGTTCAATATAAGGTCAGGTATCAGATTATTCAGCCTGTAATCATTCATTTCTGCCGGCCATACTACATCCGGCACGCAGGTTAGTGACTGCTTCACCAGTTCCTTTGTGAATTCATCCTCAATTTTCACATTTTTATTAACTGGAATATATCCTTCTTCTGCATGGATTCCCTGAATTTCCGGTCCTGTAAACGCCTTCAGGACTTCTACCGCTGCATCAGTATTCTTACTGGACTTAGGAATAAACAGACAGTTTCCGGCACCGTTCAGGGCAGGTGTATTTCCAGCACTTGGCCAAGGGATTACAACTGTCTCAATACCTGATTCCTTCATTTCCTCTGCGGTCACTTTAGCACCTGCACCGATGTCTGTTATCATTGCGAGCTTTCCCTGAGAGAATGCCGCCTTCAGTTCATCGCTCTTCACCGTAACAGCGCCTTCACCCGGATACATATAACCTGCATCATACAATGACTTCACTTGCTCAAGAGCAGCCTTTCCTTCCGGTCCATTAAAGGACAGTTCTTTTTCTACATATTTATCATAAGTATTGTTATCTAATACCTGCGTGAGCATTGCTGGACGAAACATCCATTCACCATGTGCCAAATCAGCAGAATTGCCAAACGGGGCAGCCCCGCTATCCTGTATTTTTTTGCACGCTTCCTTAAATTCGTCATAATTCCATTTTTCCGGTACCTCGACCCCAGCTTTATCAAGAAGTGCTTTATTTCCAAGGATTACTGTAAAGTTGGATTCCCAGGGAATTGCTACAATCTTGCCATCAATTGTAACTGGCTTCAATGCATCCTCTCCGATCGCCTCTCTCCACTCCGGATCAGCCTCCAAATATGGCGTCAAATCTTCCGCTGCATCTGCGAAGCTAGCCATATCATAAGTTCCATAGTCGTAGATATCACAGGGGTCCCCGGATGCCAGCCCGGTGCGGATTACCTTCTCCAGGTTACTCCAGTCTACCTGTATGGCTTCAATATTATATTTGTCCTTCATCTGTTCCTGCAGGGCTTCTACCATCTTAGGACCTGATGTATACTCGATAACCTTGCCGTAAAATTTAATATCTGTTTTGCCTTCTGCCTTTTTTTCGCCGTCCTTGCTCCCAGAATCACCTTTTCCGCCGCAGCCGCCTAAAACTAAAGTCGCGGCAGCCAAACCTGTAAGTAATACAGCCAATACTCTCTTCTTCATATGGATTCTCCTCCTTTTAATCCTTACTTATAATTTTCTATCACTTAGGATAGTATTATAATACTCCTGACTTTTCATTACTCACAGGTAAGAGAACTACGATTTTTTCCAAAATTCTACGATTTCGTTGTTACCTTTGTTTATCCAGATAATATTTCAGGCTGGTCTGAACTGCTACTTGTCCATCCCCCGGTTCTTCCTATAATGTGACGGCGAACACCCCATCACTTTCTTAAACACTGCCGAAAAATACTTTTCATCCTTGAACCCGACCTTCATACCAATCTCTCCCGCAAGATCCAATGTCGTTTCCAGAAAAGTACATGCCTGCTCTACCCGGTATCTGTTCAAATACTCGACAAAGGATACCTTCATCTCCTTTTTAAACAAATAACTGAAATAATTTTTAGACTTATTCACATATGAAGAAAGTTCATCGACCGTCAGCTCTTCCTGATAATGCGTGCTGATATATGCCACTGCTGCCATAACAGTATTGCTCACATTCCGGTCCGTATGTTCGGACACGCCTTTCAGTACGAGATAGTATAAATTACAAATCCAGTTCTCATACTCTTCTATGGTAAACAAGTCCGGCACCTCCAGTATCACATTTTGGTTCTTTTCCAGAACCATTTCCGCATCCACCCCTGTTTCCCGGATATAACGGAACAATAGCTGTTTTAAAGTCAGACAAACGCCTTTTACTAAATCATAAGAGGATATCCCCAGTTCTTTCATTTTCCGAAAATGCCTTGCAATAAACTGCTGTGCTTCATCATATTGGAAACTGATAATGTACTGTCGGATTTCCTCTTCATTCTCTATATAAAAGTTCTTTTTGACCTCTATCGCATTCTCTTCAAATGGAATTACGACTCCAACGCCCAGACAGAGCCTTTTATTCAAAAGCTGTATGCACGAGTCTACGGCTTCTGTCAGACCAGTGACGGAACAGTTTCGGTATACAGCTGCAGATATGGTTGACTGTTTCTTCTCCTTTGAAATACAATTATATTCCTGTACCAACTTCTGAACCCGGCAAATCACGTCCTGTCTTGAGCGGCTCAGGTCCATACGAGCAACATACAAGATTCTTTTTGAAAGGCTTATCACAAAATCAAACTGATGATTCTCCGCTTCTTCTTTTAGCAAACTGGAAAGCCTTTCCCTTGCAGTGCTTTCCTCGCTGGTATCTCTTGTATCTGGTTCCAGAAGGACACATAGAATTTTATCTTCTTTGTTCAGGTCCGCATATTCTTTTATTAGCTTTAAAAATACATTCTCATCCTGATTCTTTAGAAGAATGTACCTTGCCAGCGCCTGCTCTTCCTCCTGCCTGCGCTTAAGGCTTTCCATATCCGCTTCTTCCTGCAATATTCTGACAATGCCGGCAACGTTATCTGTCAGCTCCTTTACCCTGATTGGCTTGAGCAGATAATTTTTTACTCCGATGCTGATTGCTTGTTTTGCATATTCGAATTCGGAGAATCCACTTAAAATAATGATATGGATATTCTCTTGTTCCTCTTTTGCTTTTCTGGCAAGCTCCAGCCCATCCATCCCCGGCATCCGTATATCCGTTATCAGGATATCAGCCTGCCCTGCTTTAATTATTTCCAATGCTTCAACACCATTAGTTGCTGACCGGACTTTTGTAATGCCTAGCTCTCTCCAGCGGATTCCTTTTTCAATACCAGCCCGGATCTGAACTTCATCATCAACCACCAGCAGATTTATTTCCATGAACCAGCCTCCCTCTTTCTGCTCAGGGCATTCCTAATTAGAAATTAATCACGTCTGGCTGCCCTGCTTAATGTTATATTATTATTTGATACAAATATACCAACTTACTTCTAGTATAAACCAACTGTTTATTTGTTACCTCCTGCGAAACCACGAGAATTACTGTTATTCTACGATTTTTCTGTTGTAAACGGAAGACATATCTCCACCCTTGTACCTACCCCTACTGTTGAATGGAAGGACAGCCCATAATCTGCCCCATATTTTAATTTTATCCGTTCATCAATATTTTTTAGTGCAAATACATTATGTTCTTCACCGTCCTCATGCAAATAGCTGTTGATTAGCTGCTCATCTGTCCCTACACCATCATCCTCTACCTGATAATACAGTCTATTCCCATCTCTTTTTACGCTGACATAAACTGTGCCGCCTTCCATTTTTTTCTCTAACCCGTGTACAATTGCATTCTCTACGAGTGGCTGAAGAATCAGTTTTAACACCCAACATTCCTGTGTGCTGTCTTGTACCTGAATATCAACCTGAAGTCTGTCTCCAAACCGGTTTTTTTGAATTAAAATGTAGTTCTTCAAATGTTCTATTTCTTTCTTTACTGTCACCATTTCTTTGCCGCCGCTGAGAGCATGCCGGAAGATATCGGAGAGTGCCTCTACTTGTTCTGCAATCTCCTGCTTGTCCTCCATCACCGCCATCCAACGGATGCTATCCAGTGTATTATATAGAAAGTGTGGATTAATCTGGCTCTGCATGTATTTCAGTTCTATCTCCCGCCGCTTAAGCTTGTTCTCATACTGAGTCAGGATTAAATCTTGTATATATTCCACCATAAGCGTCAAATTCTGATTCAAGGTACCGATTTCATCATTGCTGTCTGTGCAGATAGGCATCTTAAAATTTTCTTTTTTAAAGTTTTTCGCTTCCTTTGACAGCTTCACGACAGGCGTAATCAAAGTCCTTCTCTGAATCAGCATAAAAACTGCCCCAAATATAGCTGTCAGCAAGATACAGACCATGATGATCCCGCTTCCTACCATGTTATTGCGGAACAAATATCTCGCAGTATCTATTTTTATGACCTTCCAACCAGACTGCTCTATGCCGTACCAAGTCAACACCCGATCTCCCGATACCCGATAACCCGCACTATTCTCCGGGAGTTCGCCCATATCCACCTTATCCCAATCTTTCCCCAGCAGCTCCCTGTCAGAAGCCGACAAAACAGTACCCTGCTCATCTACAATCACAAGCTTGCTGTCTCCTTCCAACAGCCCTTTATACTGTTCCCGCAGATCTGCCTCGTCAACTGTCAGCCGCTCATATGCAATTACTTTAAACGTACGCATATCCTTAATCGCCTGAAGTAAATAAATTTTATTATAAGATGCCCCATAGCTTGTCGTTTTGCCTTCATGCACGGGACTCCACAGCGGAATCCCATCCATTTCTTTTAAAACGGGGATAAACTGCCGGTCCTCCTCAAGAACATAGTCTCCATACTGATAGATAATCTCATCTTCATTAAAAATACTAATACTGCGGATACTTTCCCTTGCCCCCAAATCCCGTCTGACCTGAAAAGAAGTATTTACACGCTGTTTTTCCTTCTCAGATGCCTGTGCATCTGTATTATACATTTTAATCAATACCTGCACATCGTCATCGGTCCCCACGTTTAACGATACCAGTTTAATATCATTGATAAAGTTTGTTATCCCATTTCTAGTTTGTTTCAAAATTTCCAGATTCGTCTCACAAGTTTTTGTATTCATGCTCTGACGGATATTATAATTCACGATAAACAAAAGAATAATTAATGGAATAATCAAAAAGCACAGTAGACTTACAATAAACTTTTGATTAATTCCGAGATCATTTATGTATTTTCTTATTTTCCTCATTATTTATTTCCCTTCCGAAACCCGTGAACGTTTATAATATTTTATCATCACAGGAGAACAAAATCATCTGTTTTATCGTTTAATATTTTATAGTCCAAATTTTTCCACGACAATTAGACCGGCATGAATCCGGTCAATCACTTTTGTATTTCCATCTTTCTACTGCTGGTACACCTCCATTACCAGTGCATAGTAACTTCTCAGAAACTTGTTTATTCCTGCTATTTTAGCCGCACGTTTTGATTTCCCCTCTTTTTCCTTCTTCAAAATAAATTCATAAACCGACGCATCCTTCGGCGATTTATGTGTCTTTAAACAACGCATAACCTCATAGCCTATTTTCCGCAGGCTTGATGAACCACGCTTTGATATCTTTCGCTCTGTTCCAGTGAATTGATCAGACTAATATGGCGGGGCCTCTATCCCTGCATGGGCAGGAAGAAAAATCAAAATGCGAATGCAGTATTTTTAGGATAAAACCAAGGTAAAACTTTCTTATACTTGTGTCCTGAACGCTTCCGGTGGCAATCCTACACGTTTTTTAAAGAGACGGTAAAAATAGTTCTCATCTGTTATTCCAACCATCACGCCTATTTGATTCGCCGGAATTTTTGTTGTTTTTAATAAGATCTTTGCATTTTCTATGCGCTGCCAAATAATGTATTCATTAGGCGTAAAGCTTAGGTATTTCTTAAATAATTTACATAGATGAAATTTGCTCATATTGGAAAATTCAGCCATATAATCCAGGCTCAATGGCTTTGCGTAATTATTGTCTATATATTGAACAAGGTACCTTAGATTTTCCGGCAGATTGCTAGTCTTATCCATATATTGTTTTGTCTGTACTAAAAGGCTCATCAGCAGGTTTTCCAATGCATTCGAAAGTAGGATTTCCCGATATGGATCAATGCTCTCATAAATCTCCAGCACTCTTTCCAACTGTGTTTGATATGCCCCAGTAACAGGCTGGCTAAACTTCACATTACCCATACTACTAAACTCTTGAAAAAGATATTCAGTCACAGATCCAGAAAAATGTAATACACTATGCTTCCACTGTGTCCCCTCTGTGCGATACATATGTTCCTTCTGACAATCAATAAAAAAGCCATCTCCTCTTTCCAAGTTATAATTTTTTCCCTCATATTCTAAATAACCGTTACCACTATATGTATATATAAGCATATAGGAATCTGTGTTATTACGTTTTGTAAAAAAACGTGGACTTGCTTCCAGCATGGAAAATGACTGTACAAAAAAAAGCTTTTCTTTTGCAAATGTAGTAATTGGACGGATCGGCATAGTATAGCTTTTCCCCTCTATGCAAAATAAACACTTATCAAAGAAATGTAATGAGGACAGCATTGAAAGATCACTAGAATAATTCTGATCTTGCTCCATTTCATGTTGCAAAGTTTCGACATTCGTTAGCGGCTTTTTTGATCTGACGATATTAAAGTGTATACGCTCAAACATTTTTTCTCCTCCTATATCGCCTTATCTCCGAACAACATAATGCTTATCAATAACAATTTAAACACTTGTATATATACTATTCTACTATTATTATTGTATAAAAGCAACCATCATAGATATATTTTAAACTAAAAGGAGACAACAAAATGCTTATTTATGACACAAAAACAGAACATCTAAGCAATCCCCTTGGGCTTGATTCTACTAATCCTCGTTTCTCTTGGAAAATGAGTGGCAACTCAAGAAATGCCATACAAAAGACATATCAAATCTTGGCTTATTCTGACGATACCCAGAAAAATCTTGTATGGGACAGCGGAATTGTTGCAAGTGATCAATCACATTCCGTGTGTTGGGAAGGACCCTCGCTCAAATCCAGGCAACGTATTTTTTGGAAAGTCAAACTCTCTGTTGAGTATTTAGAAGAGCAAAGCAATACTACCATCTCTGATACACTGGAGAGTAATTTAGTTTTCTTTGAAATGGGTTTACTTGATACCACAGACTGGATTGCACACTGGATACTTCCCGAAAAGACTGTTGACATTGATGCAAGTAAACCCGCTCCTTATCTGCGCAAAGAATTTTATGTTAAAGACACTGTAGTGAGGGCAAGACTCTATCAATCATCACATGGATTATATGAATTTTGGATAAATGGCCACATTGGAACCATCGATAAATTCAAACCCGGTTTTACTGCTTACCAAAAACGAGTGCAATATCAGACTTATGATGTTACTTCTCTGCTTTCTCTCGGAAAGAATTGCTGGTCTGTCGCGCTGGGCGATGGCTGGTGGCGTGGTACCATTGGTGGACAAAGTAATAATACTTTTGGATATGAGTTATCTTATATTGGGCAATTAGAGTTAGAGTACAAAGACGGATCAAAAGAGGTTATCATAACAGATACAGATTTTGTCGCTTCAACTGGTGGTTTACTATCTTCTGATATGATGTTTGGAGACTGTTATGATGCTACGAAAGAACCTTTAATGTGGAAAGAATGTGGCTTTGACTCTTCGAATTGGCATCATGCAACCATTGCACAGGACGATGCTTTGATAAAACAGAAGCTAGTGCCCTCGCGCAGTGTACCTGTGCGTGAAATGGAGCGATTTTATCCGCTGATTCTTCATACACCAGACGGATCAACTGTTCTTGATTTTGGTCAGAATATTGCTGGATATGTATCAATGAAATTGCATAATTGTGTGGCTGGACAAAAAGTCACACTAATTCATGGAGAAGCTTTAGATGAGAGCGGAAATTTCACACAGAAGAATTATGCGCAGACCGAGATTGCAAATTCACGAACCACTCAAAGAATCGAGTATATAATGAATGGTAAATCAGAAGAAAAATATTGTCCTATGTTTTCCATCTTCGGGTTTCGCTATGTGTTATTAAAAGGATATAACGAACCTATTGCCCCAGAAGATTTTCAAGCAATTGCCGTCTACTCCTGTATGGAAGAAACCGGAACATTTACCTGCTCAAATCGGCTCATTAACCAACTGGTTCATAATAGTATATGGAGTCAAAAGGGCAACTTTATGGATGTTCCAACCGATTGTCCAACTCGAGAAAGGAACCCCTATACTGGAGATGCCCAGGTGTATGTGGGAACAGCAATTAACTTTATGGATGTATATTCATTTTTTGAAAAATGGATGTTGGATTACATAGAAGAACAATATCCAACTGGCAAAATTCCAAACACTGTTCCATCTATCAGTGCGGTAAATCACAATGACGCCGAACAACACCGCAGAGATCAGCAAATACTGCAAATGGAAGATGGACCAATGAAAGATACTATCTTATCTATGAATTCAACAAAAGATAATGGTAGTTTTATTGACGGTTCATCCGGCTGGGCCGATGCAGCAACCATAATACCGTATACCTTGTTTCTGAAATATGGAGACACTCAGATTTTAAAAAATCAATATGAATGCTGCAAAAAGTGGGTAGATTACATTGCTGTTGAAGCCGCAAAAGAAAATTCTTTATATAAAGAACTTCCGTATTATCAAATTCAAGATGATGCCAAATACGTATGGGATACTGGATTTCATTGGGGTGAATGGCTCGAGGCAGATATTGATATTTACGCTGATATGTGGGGATTTATTGGAAAATTAATAAAATGTCCAGAGTATCTCTCTGCAACCATGTTCTATTATTATTCATCGAAAATAGTATCAGAAATGGCACATGTATTGAATGAACCAGATGATGAAAAAAAATATGGAAATATTGCTTTACGTGTCAAGGAGGTTTATAACAAGTATTTTATTTCAGATGATGGTGTCATTTTGGAAGGCCGTCAGGCACTTCATGTACGTGCACTTGCATTTCAACTGGTTAATGAAGAAAAGAAACACTCAGTTGCAAACTATTTATATCAACTTGTCAAAAGTAACAACTATACGCTCAATACCGGTTTTCTATCTACACCTTATTTGCTACCTGTATTGGCTGAAAATGGCTACATAGACGCTGCGTATCGTTTATTAGAAAAGATTGATTCTCCCAGCTGGTTAAAACCAGTAAGTGATGGTGCCACCACCATACCTGAAACATGGAACGGATACGAAACCTGCAGCTCTTCCCTCAACCACTATAGCTACGGAGCGGTTTGTAATTTCCTGTTTGAATACGTTGCCGGCATTCGTCCAATAAAACAAACCCCAGGGTACAAACATTTCTTACTTCAACCTATAGTCGGTGGTTCTCTTACAGAAGCGGCAGCTGAGTATGAAAGTGTGTATGGAAAAATCTATTCTGCATGGAAAAAACAAGGTTCATCTATTGCTTACGAATTCACTGTACCAGTCAATACTACTGCTACAGTTAAAATCTTAGGTGATGAGCATGATTTCACTATCATAAAGCAACAATTTAATGACGCTGTCTCTAATGGTAAGTTGATTTGTTTTACAATCGGAAGCGGGAATTACAATATACAGACGAGAGGAGCAGAATATGGAAGATAAAAGATATTTAAAGCTTCATAATTATTTCGGGTACGCATTAGGTGGATTCGGTCAATGCTTTGTTTTGATCTTTGCTAACTTTATTTTACTATTTATGACCGATACAATAGGGATGAATGTTGGTATCGTTGGCACACTAATGATGGTATCCAAAGTCTTCGATGGTATT
Source organism: Clostridium sp. AF19-22AC (assembly GCF_003479085.1). Lineage (NCBI taxonomy): Bacteria > Bacillati > Bacillota > Clostridia > Eubacteriales > Clostridiaceae > Clostridium > Clostridium sp. AF19-22AC. Next base: position 60,039 of record NZ_QUGN01000024.1, read on the forward strand.
TCTGATATATTGTTCGGAACATTACTTGATAAGACACATACAAAAATGGGAAAAGCAAGACCCTGGATTCTCTGGACTGCTATTCCTCTGGGAATTGCTCAATTATTATTGTTTTTTATTCCACAAAAAGAAAGCTTTATGCAGTATGCGTACTTCTTTATTGCTTATTGCATGTTAAACGCAGTCTTCTATACCGCTAATGGAGTTGCCTATAATTCACTATCAGCAACCCTAACCAAAAATCAAGTTGAGAGAATAAAAATGGGGGTTGTATTAACTTTCTCTGTATTAATTGGCTCCATTTTGATTTCTTCAGCTACAATCGGAATGGTATCATCCTTTGGAGGTGGGGTTAAAGGCTGGAGAGTTGTCGCACTAGCCTATACCATAGGTGTCATAGTATGCGAAATAATCTGTGCTTTATCAATTAAAGAAGTTGGCTACAATGATGACGATACCACTCCGGAGCCTTTCCATAATTTAACGTTTGTACAAAGCGTAAAATACTTGCTTGGAAGCAAATACTATTTACTTATTTTGGCATATTATATTCTGTATTATTTTTCAAATGGAGTATTTGGTGCCGTTGGGATTTACTACTGTATTCACGCCTTACATAATGAATCATTATATGGGTTACTCTCGGCTGCTACTATGGTTCCCATGATTCTTGGTGTTGTGTTTACACCCGCTTTAGTCAAAAAATATGGAATGTACAAAACAAATACCGTTTCGTTACTGCTTTCAGCGGCTTCCTGTATCTTCCTGGTTTTAGGCGGATATGCAAAGATCTTCCCGATACTAATAGCTGGGCTTATATTGAAGTCTTTATTTTTTGGACCAATGAGTGGGTCTGTAAACGCAATTATAGCCGAAATTTCTAATTACGAAACATTAAGAAGTGGTGTTCATCTGGAAGGAATTATGTACAGTTGTGTATCTCTGGGGCAAAAATTAGGGGGCGGTCTAGCCAGTGCTATCACTGGATGGATGCTTTCACTTGCTCATTATAACGGGACACTCACGACACAACCAGCAAGTGCTAATCAAATGATTCAGTTCTTATACTTAATTCTTCCATCCGTTTGTGCCATTTTCTTGTACATGCTTATCAAGAAAATAGATGTTTGGAGTGCAATAGATAAGCTAATGGAAAAAGCCTGATAAACTGTAAATACTAACACGCTTAGCATAATAGTTTGTATAAATAATATTGTAACTTTAAAAAAATAGCTCCTTCTTGGTAAGAGTCTGTCTATGACAGTTCTTATCAAAAAGGAGTATTTTAACATCTTCTTTTTTTATTTCTTTTCCGCGTAAATCAATCGCAGTTCTCCATTAATACCCGATGGACATATTGGCTTCTTTTCTCCTAATCCCATATACATCCGAATCGGATCTGGTATTTTTGCCATCTGCCGTTCTAAGGTGGTTGCCACTTCAATCACAATTTGATTTTTTCCATTTATCAGCAAATCCGTCAGGTTATATTGAAATGGCGGCACAATCTGAATACCAGCAGTTTGATTATTAACAAATACTTCCACACCTTCATATGCATCGGTAATTTCCAAAATTGTTTGCTGTGCACTTTCTTTCCTATCGTAAATCTTTTGATATCGGACGAAGCCTGAAAAATCCGGCAGTTCCGCTGCCAGATTATCCGGCAAGGTTACTTTCTTTGGTTGTTCAAAAGCAGGATATTGGATGCTGGTGCAAATACTTCTCACCCAGTCATCATTCCATTCTTCTACGGTTCCAGAGAGTGTTTCCAAGGGTAATTTCCGCTCTTCTGCCTCATCAAAAACAACGAGCAAACTTTGATTGGGTTCTATTTTTACATTGATCTGGGTTTGCCCATTTACATCCTTACCAGCAAGTGTTTCCACCCGGTTCCCCCATGCATTATAACTGTAAAATGGTTCACTCCGTGGTATGATTATGTCACCTATATAAGCTTTGGTTCCTTCGTTGGTAAAGAAGTAAATATCATTTTCCTGCTTATAATGGTAATATCTCACTCGGTTGTTGGCTGGTGAAATTAAAATCTCCGGCACTTTAGCCGCGATTAGATGGCAAACCAGTTCATCTAATGACACCACTTCACATTCATTAATATCTGCTATATCTCCATCATAATTGCAAATGCCTTCCGGTAAAGAATCAATAAAATAAACAATGCATCCATTTTTTCTTAATGTTGCTAGTGCTTTTGCTGTTTCACTTGTAATGAACTGCCCTTTTGGTATAATCAGCGCCTGATATTCTTGCTTACCAACGGCAAGAACCTTTGAAAGCCTTGTCTGATACTTTGTTGTCTCTACAAAAACATCGGCCGGAATAATATCATAGTCAATCTGGTGATCATATAATTCCATTGCGGGTTTTTGTAAAAACATATTTTTTCCAGTCCAATCTGCTTCGGCATTATACAGGATTGCCACTGGTGCAATATGACGTCCATCATTTAAGAGGTAGCACATACGATTCATATACTGCATCAATGCACCAAAATGACGATATTGTGGATTATGACCCTGAGCATAGAAATGTGGTGGGCAGTCTGGATCAGGAAACTCTTTTGGGCTGAACGCATGAGGAACAAAATGATTGATTCCACGCACCAAAAAATGATCAGTCAGATACTTCTCCAAACGAACACCTTCTTCCCAGCCGTAATTTCCAAATATCTCACACATGCTTCTACCCTTTTTCAGGGGATCTATGGCTGCTGCAGATGCTCCTAGTTTACCGAGAACATAATGATAAAACTCCCCGTCCCGGACATCTCCCATCGCTGCCCTTCCAATTTGCTCGCCCTGCGGCAGCACTTGCCCACCAATATTATCAATCCCCGCCATATCCTGACCAGAAAGACCACGAAAAAAATGTCCCAGACTGCTGCCTGTGCGGGTATGCTGGTGATTATCCTCTATTATATGACCAATATATTGCACACCATGATCGCGACACCAATTGCCCAATTGCATGGAAAAGTCTCTTTCCACTGTCCTTGTTACGATATCCATATAATCGAAGCGAACCTTAGCTTTTAACATATCACAAAAATCTTCTTCCCATATTAGTGGCAGTAACTTTGTGAAATCTCCCCTCCACCGCTGTTTCAATTCCTCCTGAACTTCACGGCTCCACGCCTGATCCTCTAACTCACTAATTTTCTTTCCAGTTTCGTAAAGATGCCCATTTCCAAGTTCTGGTTCATCCGAAAAAAAACCAGCAATTGTCGTTCCAAAGTCTTTGGCATAACGCTCATAATGAGGTTCATACACCGTATCAATTAAAATCCGGCAGGATGCTTTATCCAGCATATTAATGTAATCTCTATGTGGTCCACGGTTTCTGGTCAGATAGCAAATATAGATCCGCCATTGTCCTTCCGGTACTCGAAAGGACAATGTTCCATCTGTCACCAGTGGCAATATATCTATCAAATCGTTTTTCCCGTCTCCATTAACCTTTACCGCTGTCAGACTTAACAATTCATCATCATTAAATTGACGAATGTTTTTTCCCTGCATCAGATATTGTTCCATCATATTTGGCTGCCAAGGTGGCACTTCTTGATACGCTGCCAGCGAAAGTATCATGATTTCTCCACTCTTTGGACACTCGACTGTCTGATATACCAGACTCTGTCGACATAGTACTGCCTCTTTCTTTTCCATCGCCCCATTGGCATATCCGGTCGGGAAATGGCTATCGTCCAAAATCCACACCTTCATTCCGCGCTTTCTGGCCTCATCCAGAATAATATCCATATCTCGCCACCAGCCCGCTCCAACAAAGTCCGGGTGTGGACGACTCTCCACACATACAGCACCAATATGGCAATTATCAATCACTTTCATGTACTCTCGTAATGTCTTTTCCTCTTCTCCATGCTGCCAAAAAAAGGGGAATATATAATTTTCACCTTTGTTTTCTAATAAATTTACTATTTTCTGGTTCATATCCGTTCCTTTCACTCACTTAATTCGAGTAATGCCTTACTTATGTTTAAAAAGCTATATCAATAGAAAAGGGTTCTTTGGCAGAAGTATCAAAAAATCTTACTCCCCCTAACGAATATGACTGATGGTAGCCCTTTCGCCTGGCATATTTTGCCGCTTGGTCTGCCTGCACACCATAGTTGCAGAGGAATGCTATGAAACTCTCTTTGTGCTGTGTGTCCAACACCTCATCTATATCATCTAAATCTGTTTCCCGTAGATCGACCAGAATACCACCTTCTTTTATCTTTTGCCTGGCATAATCTGGTGAAACCCGTATTTGGACAGCGCTTTCCCATTCAATTGCAAGCTCCTTTCCGGAAGAAGTCGTAATAAGAATATCACTATTGTCTTTTGAAAAACGCCCGCTTGTGATTTTTTCATCCGATACTCTATACAGCTTTGCGCATTTTGGGCAATCAGGTATTGTCAGCAATTCTCCGTTCTCACAAATCATAAAGAGCTGTTTTATCTTCTGATCATAAATTATGTCCACAATCATTCCGGAAGCTCTTTGATAGCCGATTAGCGAGTTTCCGCACAAGAGATTTACGCTTTCCCACACCCCTCCCAGCAATGAACGAAAAACATAAGGTAAACCGTCCTCTCCCGTACCCGCTGCCACAAAATCTTGCTCCGTCGCACCGATTGCTGTAAATTTACATACTGGATAAAAATTCTTGTATATTGTGTTAAAATCAATTGGTTTCCATTCTTTATTTAAAGGTTCGGAGTCTGTAGACATCCACAGACTCCCATGCTCATCAAGACCAATATAAGATAACTCTAGCCCTTTATCTATTATTTTTTTACATACTGACTTTACGATCATCTTAACCTCTTTAACATCTGTTCCTTACATTTCACTACAAATGGTACTTTTTTACTTATACTGTTTTCTTTGTAAAAAACATTTATTTGTACAGATGCACATCCTCCTGTTTTTGCAGTAACATTGCCGTCATCATCGACTTCAAGTACATTTATATTTGAGCTTTCGTACTTTATCCTATACTCTTCATAATTCAACTTGGTCGTATCAGCAAGCGTGGCAGTAACCGTAAGCTGTGCTGATTCACCCGCTTTCAGAATAGTACGATTGCTGATTGCATATACAGCAGTCAATGGTGCCTCCCATTCCCCACTGATATTCACAATTTTGCTGCAAACAATGTCCGCACTGCTTCGTCCAATTTCAATCCGATAATTTCCTGGCTCTACAATCATTTTCTTTTTTAAGTAACTCCAGAATGTAATTTCACAAACCGGAACCTTTAGTACAATTGTCTTTGTTTCCTGCGGCTCCAAAAAGACTTTTTCAAATCCTTTCAACTGTCGATATGGCTTATTATCTACCGTGCCCTCTGGAATCTCTTTCGCGACATAAAGCTGTATGATTTCCGCCCCTGCATAGTTTCCTACATTTTTAATATCAACCTGTACCTCTAATGTATCATTTGCGTCTAAATTTATCTGACCGATACGCATATTTTCATATGCAAATGAGGTATAAGAGAGACCATGCCCAAACGGAAACTGAGGTTTACCCTCAAAGTACATGTAAGTTCTTGATTTGGAATCCAACGTATCATTTTTTCGTATCCCATAATCGTTAATGTGAGGTAGCTCACTTTCATCCTTATACCATGTAGCCGTCAGTTTAGCATTTGGGTTTACATTGCCGAAAATTACATTTGCAATTGCAGTTCCCTGAGCTTCTCCAGCAAAATGGGCATTTAGTATTGTATGTGCTTTCTCAAGGAACACCCCTTTCACCGACCCTAGGGCTGTGATGACAACTACAGTATTATTATTTACCTCCAGCAATTTCTGGATTTTCTCATCTTGTTCATAGGGTAGCTCCAGCGTTTCACGGTCACGCTCCTCGGAAGCCGTTGTTCCATCTGTTCCCGCAATAACGATTACATAATCAACTTTCTTTGCCATCTTCACTGCACGCTCAAACAACATGGCATTATCAGCTTGGTAATCTGTATCTTCCGGCTTATGACGTTCTGGCGACATAAAGGCAGTACCAATAGCCTCAAAATCAATATCTGGTCCCAATATATCACCGATTCCAGCCAACATAGCTTCTGAATTATCATCGTCACCCATCACATTAATTTCCGCACCTGGCAGGAGTTCCAATGCATCTCCTTTGAACTCTCTACCGCTACACCATCCCTTTTCATAAAGGACTTCTACATCTGTATCTTTTACCGCGGTTTTGATACCTTCCAAGGCCATAATATTAACTGTGGTTTCAACTACCTTACTAATGCTTCCCGCACTGTAACCCCCTAGTTCACGATAAATCGCATTCGGTCCCACCACAAGAATTTTTTTGATGCCTTCTTTCTTAAGTGGAAGCATATTCTTATCATTTTTCAAAAGGACTATAGTGTCATTCGCCATATCCACAGAAAGTTCCGCATTTTTTGTCGAACAGATTGCTTCCTTTCCAATAACGGAGTAAGGAACCTGCTCCTTCACATCAAATAAGCCCAAGCGAAATCGACTGCTGAAGATACGAATCAATGCTCGGTTCAGAACATCCTCTGTGATTAACCCCTCATGCACTGCCTGCAGTAGATTATACTTATGTTCCGTACCGCAGCTCATGTCGGTGCCAGCCTGAAGTGTCATCGCTGATGCCTCTTTTAGATTCTTGGCGAAACAATGCCCTGAAACATTTTGCCCACTCGCATTTGATGAATTTCCACCATACACATCAGCTACCGCGCCACAATCAGAAACCACAAATCCGTCAAATCCCCATTCTTCACGCAGCAGCGTGGTCAGCAGCATATCATTGCAAGAGGCAGGGATTCCATTGATACGATTATAGGAAGTCATAATACTTTCTGCCTTCCCTTCCTTAATTGCATATTCAAATGCTTTGGTATAATATTCTCTTAAAGTTGCCTCATCCACATTAGATGAACCGCAATGTCGATTATTTTCAGAACTGTTCAATGCGTAATGCTTAGGAGTAGCAATTACCTTTACATATTTTTCATCATCTCCTTGCAGCCCTTGAATATAGCTAGCAGCTAATTTGCCTGCAAGGTAAGGATCCTCTCCAAAGTTTTCATCACTTCGGCCATTGCGCGGATCTCTGGCCATATTAATTGTCGGACACCACATATGTAATTCATCGCCATCTATATTATGATAAGCACGGCATTCGTCGGAAATTGCTTCTGTCACTCTTTTTATTTTTTCTCTATCCCATGACTGACTCATAGCCAGGCAAACCGGAAAGCTGGTCACATCCATAGGGCGGTACTTAAAAGGCCCAAAGAATCCATGTGATGCTTCACTCCAGTAATTGTAGAAGGGAATGCCCAACCGTGGAATTGCAGCCCCTAAATTTCCTACCTGACTAATTTTCTCCTCCAGAGTCATATGTGCCACTAAATCAGTCGCACGTTCTTCAAAGCTGTACAATGAATCTTTATATATTTCCATTTTCTTTCTCCTCATGATTTAAGTTTTTTTTTGCCACTTCCTTATCAAGCGGGTTAAAAGCAATGCAGCAAAAAATAACGATTACTGTCATTGCAGCCGGAATCAGACTGTAGCACAGGCGAATCATTAATATCGCGCTGTCAGGCTGCACTGCTGCTGTGCCATCATAAGAGGCTGCACTAAGTAAGATTCCCATCATAAATAGAGCAAACGCATTTCCCAATTTTTCAAGAAAATTGAGAACAGAAGCCATCGTCGCTTCCATGCGCTTCATACCATGCATTGTATTATACTCCGCGATGGACATGATGATTGGAGATTTTAGGTAAGAACCCGGCAGCGTTGATATACCACATAGAACAGACCCCAAAATCAGTAATGCCATATTCTTCCCTGCAAAAAAATTCAGAACATATCCCACAATACCAATTACCGCTGCCATACCAATTACATACATACCAGAAAATCTTCGTATCAGCATCGGAAAAAATACCATGACCACCAAAATAACTACTGAAAATATCTGTAAAATAGAATATGCGCCCAAGTTACCTACTACTCTTTGAAAGTAATAAGTTCCGGCTGACATGGCGCCAAGCATCTTTGGAATCATCAGTGCAATCCCGCACAGCCATAAATATTTATTTTTTCTGAGCAGTATAAATATTTCTTTTACCGACACTTTATCCTCACCCGTAGACGATTGGATATCCTCCTTTTCTACTACTTTATCTTCTTTGACTATGAAAAAGCGAATAAGCCCAAGCGCAAGAAGCGGTATTGTATAAATCATCATAAAACTCCTCCAGCCACTTGCTGAACCACCTTGACTGGCAACCATCATTGGGAAAGTTACAGATACTACCATACATCCCAAAGTTATAATAATTCCACCTATTGAACTGACCTTTGTTACAGCTTCTTTTGAACCAAATGCCCGAATGATATATGTGGTCTCTGAGGCATTCAACAGGGTCTGAAATACTGAAAAAGTCAAGGTATACATAATGAAAATCCAAATCGCTTTTCCGGTAACACCCCATTGCTCGGGAACTGCAAACAATGCATATGTACAAACCCATAATCCAATAATGCAGAATTCATAAGGGCGTCCTTTTCCCCATTTTGTTTTTGTGTTATCCACAAGATAACCTGCTATCAAGTCTGTAACTCCATCAAAAATCTTACTGGCCATAAGCAGACTGCCTACTAATGCTGGCGACATTCCCAGAGTATCTGTGCAATATAAAGACAGATAGCCTATAATAATTACCACTGCTCCTGCTGAAATGTTTCGTGTTGGCCATGCAAACAATTTGCTTATCGGTACTTTATTTGGATTTATTTTTTTTGTTCCTGCTGTTTTTTTCATTGTTTTCCAACCTTTCTGTTTTTATTTTCATCATGGTATTTTTAAATTACAATCCTAGTCTAATATATAGTTCTTCCGGCGCATCATTAATTTGCATACACTCTCTAATGTAATCTTTCATTCGTTTCTCTATCTTCTCATCAGTTATCACTTCATTTTGCAATGTATCCTTATTCAAATCAAAAAGCAAATTTCCAAATTTGGAAGTATCACAAATATTATCCACTTTTAATATCTTCATAACCGGACATCCTTTTGTAAAATCAAATGGAGTAACCATCTCTGTATTTTGAAGTTCACCTGGCTGGAACATTTTAGACATATGGGACGGCATTAATGTATACTCATAAACTGGCACATCAGGATTCTCCGCTGCCCTCATATATACGTATCTACCATCGGTTATGTTAATCTGACTACCATGATATCCAAATACCGCATACTCTCTAATCGGTGTATCATCATTAATCACCTCAGTCAACGGCTTCCCTTGCATATCTTTGGGCCTTTCTACTCCAAAATATTCTAATAAGGTCGGTGCAAGATCAATGGTCTGCACAAGTGCATTACGCTTGATTCCTACTTTATCTTTACTTCTTGGGTCATAAATATAAAGTGGAATATGAGCCACCTCGTTATACGTAGGCATTATGTTTTTTGCCCACCATCCATGTTCACCAAGCAGATACCCATGATCTGTATTTACTATCAACATAGTATCTTCCCACATATTATACCGATCCATCGCATCCAATACTTTTCCGAGATAGCGATCACATTTGCTTACAAGTGCAGCATAATCATATCTTACATGTTCAATTGTCTTTTCATCCTCTGCTACTGGAGAATAAGGAGGCCAGTCAGAATCTATATCCGCATCACCTGTAAAATGGTATGGATATAACTCTCTGTCTTGTGGAAGCGTAAAAAATGGTTCATGGGGATCAAATGTCTCAATTTGTAGAAACCAGTTATCTTCCGAATAATTACGATCAATAAATTCCAGTCCATGCCGAAATGTAACAGCCTGAGAAGTTTTTTCTTCCGAATCCATATATCTTCGATTTACTACATCATGTTCAAATTTCGCTTTAAACTCTGGCGATTGCAGCATATACTTCTTGTACTCAAAAACACTCTCTTTATCATACTTATATGATAAGTCTCCCTTCCAATTATCACCTTCCTGACCTCTAGTTATTTCCCAGGAAGAATAACGATTGTGATATGTCGCCCCGCCATCTTCCCAATAATGTCCATGATCGCTTACCAGATGTGTGTATATACCGCACTTTCTTAATATTTCAGGCATTGAATCATCAAACGGTTCCAATGGCCCCCAACTTCTGTGGAACACATTCAGTCTCCCGGTATGCAACTCTCTTCTTGCAGGCATACACGGCAGGCTTCCCACATAGCATTGTTCAAATTGGACACTCTTTTGGGCAAGTCTCTTAAAATTCGGGGTTTTAGTCCAGTTACACCCATATGATTCCAGCATCTTCAGATTCAAGGAATCATACATTACCATTATTGCTTTCATTTTTTTCTCCTTTCAAATGAACTGCTTTAAAGATTTTATGAAATAAAGTTTATAATTTCTAATCATCGAGTCATCGATAATGCCATATCCATCATCTGATCTTTGCATGATTTGAAAAACATTCTATAACTCTCACAATAGTAATTCTTATATTCACCAGTGGCTTCTAATAAATCTCTATTTCTTTGACACCCTCCCCGACATAAGCTATAGTAAGCGCACTCGATACATTTTTTTCTAAGCGAAGTGATCTCTCAATGAATTTCAGCTCAATTCTCTTTGCATTTATATCATCTAGCCTGTTAAAATTAAAGTTCCCAAGGCGGTACTCATCCAACATATAGAAGTCACACGGGTACACGCTGCCATCCGCCTCCACTACAGTCTGGATTCCACATGTGCCCCTTTGGTCACAGGCTTCCGGTTGATATCCCATAATAATACCTAAGTAATTATCAAATTGCCGTATATATGGCTGCGTCCCATTTTTCCAATCCCTATACCACAATTGAAATAGTTCTATGAGAAATTTTCCATATTGTTTAGGACTAATTGCATATTCCCTTTGCCCATGTTGCTCTTGCAGCGGTTCTAGGCATACTATATATTGCTGATATTGAAACTTTTTTCGTTTATAAAACTTATGGATTTCTCCAATCTGTGATGCAACTCTTCTATTTTTCAAATTGCGCTCTCCTATATCCTCATTCTAGCCTTTCTTCCCTTTTTTAATTCTACTCTACTGCCAACAATTCAGTGATACTATATTTCGCTTTTTTATACTATTTTTCACTATTTGGTTTTTAGTAAAACTGTAAACTTTTCCTGACATTTCAACAAACTAAACAGAGCGATAAGGCAGCGAACGAAAAAAATATGTGCAGCAAGGCTTCTAATTCTATCACCCACCGCACATATCTCTTCATTTTATCAATCTATCTTTTCTTTATTTATATTAATTTTACATCAGCAAAGAAGTCCCGTTTTGTATAATCAATCAGCATTGTTTCATCTTGATGATATTCCACTTCGTATACTGGTAAATTGCAGCCCTTTCCAAAGAAGAATATGAAATCACCTTTTTCTACTATCCACTCACCTTCCAAATTGATAAAAGCCAGTTGATCAATCCTGAAAGAAAATGCGGCTCGTATTGTTTCACCTGCCTTCAGAACAACTCGTTTAAACCCAACGAGTTCTTTAGCCGGACGAATAATTGAAGCACGCTTATCTATTCCATAAAGCTGTACCACCTCTTCTCCATCCACCGCTCCGACATTTGTCACATCGATTGAGATACAAATAACCGGCATCCCGTCTTCCGCATTTGTCACATCCATAGTTCCGCTTTCATAAACAAATTCCGTATAGGATAGTCCATGACCAAATGGCAGTTGCGAGGCACATGTCATCGTTCCATAACCATTCGGATTAATACCACGTAATCCATTATCAGAGCGGCTTCCCGTATGCTGATAAAAGTAAACCGGTGTTTGTCCTACATGTCTGGGAATGTCCATCGGAAGCTTTCCAGCAGGATTATTTAATCCTACGATTGTTTCCGCAATCGCATTTCCACCATAAATCCCTGGAAGCCAGCCTTCTAAAATCGCCGGAATATTTTCATAAAAGAATGGATCTATGAGCGGTTTATTATCTGTATGTACAATCACAACATTTGGATTAACTGCATGTACTCTCCGAATCAATTCACTCTGTCTTCCCGGTAAGGTAATATCAACATTATCAACCCCTTCACCGGCAGTACATTCTGACATCATACCAATCTTCCCGCCAACGGTAAGAATGACGATGTCTGCCTCCTGTGCTGCTCTTTCCGCTGCTTCAAAATCGTTTTCATCCTTTATAAAATGACAGCCCTTTTCGTATACTGTGTTAGGGAATAGCTCTTTCATAGCTTCATAGATTGTCTTGGTTCCACCATGCTGCTCCCGTATTTTAGCATCCACATCGTCTGTGAAATCTGGCAATGCTGTGGTTTTCTCTTCTGATATGACAAAAGCATCTTCTTCAAATTTTATGCCTTCCATCCCTACCATGCCAGAATTCATAATCACCATAAACATCTCCTCATTGGCCGGATAACTATATGCGCCATTCAACATAAGCAGGTTATTTCCTGTCGGCCCAATAACTGCAATTTTTTTGCTCCGGTCTTTCAGTGGTAAAATACCATTATTCTTGGTAAGTGTCATTACCTTTCGTGACACTACTGCAGACTGGATATCATTTTCTGTGTTATCCATCTCCTGAAACTCCCCATAGGGTTTCTCAAACAATCCCAGCTCAAATTTTAATTTTAAAATCCTCTCTACAGAGCGATTCACATATGCTTCTTCTATCTTTCCTTTACGAACAGCCTCGGCAAGTGTTGGCCCATAACCATACTGATTTGGCAATTCCACATCAAGTCCTGCTTTTAAACAATGCACACCAGCATCCATTGCATTTTCTTCAATTGGGCATTTCTCAACAATGTTCTCAACAGATGTATAGTCACTTACAACTACCCCGTCAAATCCCAAATCATCCCTCAATAGATCTGTCAAGATACGCTTAGATCCGCAGATCAGTTCCCCATCATACTCCGAATATGAATTCATCACTGACTTAAGATCCGCTTTTCTAATCGCTGCCTCAAAAGGTTTTGCAAAGTTTTCACGGATATCTCTCCAGTCTGTCACAGTGCGTGTACCATTGAGACCGCCCTCAGTCTGTGAATAACCGATGAAATGTTTTGCTGTAGCAGCAACACCTTCCCGTAAATCCTCTCCCTGCAAACCGGATATATAAGCACAGGACATTGCCGCTACAAGCGTCGGATCACTGCCGTAATCTTCACCGGTTCTGCCCCACCTGAAGTCTCTAACCAGATCCAGTACCGGTGATAAGGCCTGACGCACTCCGATATTTACCATCTGTTTTCTAATACGATCTCCCATATCCTTAACTAATTCTGGTGCAAAGGTTGCCCCTAATCCGATCGATGTCGGGAAAACTGCACATTCCGAAAACATGGGGCCACTCAATGCTTCCTGATGTACAATTGCTGGAATTCCCCAGCCGCTCTGTTCCATCACCTGATCCTGAGTGCGACGTATCATAGTGGCAAGTTCTGCTGCTGGTGGAAGCCCAACGAACATATACACTTCGCCTACTCCATTTTTTATTGCCTCTTCCTGGGGCATGCCCATTACCATTGCGCAAGTGAGCTGCTGCGTCTTCTGTTCCAGTGTCATTCTTTTCATAAGATCTTTTGTACGTTCTGCTGCTGGAAGCTTTGGATTTTGAAACGGATATTTACTCATTAATAATATCTCCTTTTTATATAATTTTAAATTGGTCTCTATTCTACTTCTATTTGTAACTCAACCCTTTTGCCTGTATTATCTATAATCAGAATTTTTCCATAGCCAGCTTCTTCCTTAGCCCGAATAACAGCCAGCATTCTTCCTTCAAAAATCTGATGTTCCTGGTCGATATACCTCTCTTCTGTCTTGGGGTTTCCTGAACCTGCACCCAACACTTCTATAGGTCCCTCTGTTCTAATCTCTACGGTACGGTCTATTGCCATATCCAAATTGTTCTTTTCATCTCTGTATTCTATCTCCAAAAATGACAGTTCATTTGAGCTTGCTCTTAATTTCTTTTTATCAATATTCACCAATAATTCTGCATTTTTCGCAGTTTGCAGGATTTGTCGGCCTACTTCACATTCGTTAATATACGCAATCGCTTCAACCACCCCCGGTTCATAACACACTTCCCACTTGCAGTAAAACTTCTTTGTATCCTCTCCAACAGTTTTTTTGCCCATTGAATTTCCGTTTACGATCAGTTCCACTTCATCAGTATCGGAGTATACTTCAATATATGTCGTCTTCCCTTCCATCCCAGGCCAAGTCCAACTGTGAATGGAGTCTGTCCACGACCATTGCGATATATACATCTTTTTTCCGATGTTTTCCGGTCTATGAACTGAGATATACGGTATATGCTTTCTCCCTCCCCAGATGATTTCCCGCCAATAAGAAATTGGTCTGCGATATCCGGTTAAATCAAAGTCACCACAATATGCCAGTAGCCAAGGGTATTGCCCATACACATTCATTACTCCGTCATCTTCTGTTGTACGCCCGATTCCCGGTTCGCCTATGTAATCCCATGCTGTCCATGCAAAATCGCCAATCACATAGCTACTACTCTCAACTAATCCCCAATTCAAATCCAACTCTGCGGGATTTGTTTCACTACCACAGAAAATACGGTTTGGTCTGTCTTCATGGTCTTTTTTGTACATGTAGGAAGCATAATTATAACCAATTACGTCCAGCATTTCACAGGATTCCATGATTGCATTGCGGCTGATTGGATGCGTATTAATTGCCGGCATCATCCCCATCAACTTTGACATCATATTATTAATTTCTGTTACTTCTACATTTCCTGTTTCAAGACTCTGCGCAATTGGTATCATCTTGTCCAAATTGGCCATCATTACATTAATTCCATTCGTTATTAAGCGGTAAGAATCAATATCTTTTAATTTTTGACAAAATCTTCTTCCCCAATGTGCTGCGAGGTCTGAACCTACGTCAGAAATTTCATTTCCAATTGAATACATAATTACACTTGGATGGTTATAAGCAACACGAACCATAGATTCTATGTCCTCTTCCCAGCATTCCTCCATCCAAAGGGAATAATCATACGTCGGCTTTGCATGTGTCCATGCATCTGCATATTCTTCCATGACCAGCATTCCATATTTGTCACAGGCATCCAAAATAGCATTTCCTACCGGATTATGCGAAGTTCGGATTGCGTTATAACCAGCCTCTTTCAACATCCGAATACGGCGATCCTCTGCATCTGTCACACTGACTGCACCAATAACGCCATTATCACTATGGATACATCCCCCCTTCAACTTTACGGTTTTCCCATTTATACGTAGTCCATGTACCGTGTCCAGCCTGATTGTCCGTACCCCGAATGTGCCATTCGCACAGTCAATTTCACCATTTTCATCTTCAATGATGGTTTCATATGTATATAAATTCGGCTCATCTGCATTCCAAAGCTGCGGTTCAGGCAGATACATTCGTTGACGGATAACTATTTCTTCTCCTGAAAACACATTAAATATTGTATCAACTTCAACCGCATTTTCTCCATCCTGCGTTTTGAGCACAGTTCTTACGGTTGCTTTTTTGTGTCCTGCATTTTCATTCTTTACCGTTACCGCTACTTCAATTGTTGCAACTTCTAAATCTGCATCCAAAGTGGTAAGTCGCACACCATCTGGTTGGATATGCAGTGCTTCACCAACCATTAGCTTTACATCTCTATAAATACCAGTCCCTGTATAATATCTTCCATTTGGATGAATACCGTTTAATGCCGTTACCTTAATTTTATTCGGTTGCCCAAATGCCAGATAATCACTAATTTTTGCTACAAACCCACTATATCCAAAGTGGTGCCTTTTCACCACCTGATTACTTACTTCCAATATCGCATTTGCATACACCCCTTCAAACTCCAAATAGATAACTTTTCCCTCGTCATCTTTTTTGGGTGTATACATTTTCTCGAACTCCACATTTGTGGGCGTAAAGTAGCCAATTCCTGATTCTTCCACGTTTTCTGCCTTGCGTTCGGATAAAAGCATCGCATCAAAAGGAAGATTCACACTCGTCGTACCTTGTGCAGCTGCTACAAAAGCCGCCATCATTGGATTATCTAAACCATTGCGAAATCCCCATTTTTGATTAAAATTTTGCTTAATCATGGTATTCACCTCACTCTTCTTTTTTATTTGCTTTCTGTATTATTTTAATAAATTATCTCAAAACACAATAATACAATATTTCATTTCATTGAACGATTTTTCGGTATTTTATTGAGAAATATATTGCTTATTTGGGTGTTATGTATTTTAATATATAGTGAATGACTGATAACAGGAGGTACTACCCATGTCCGAAAAATCCAATAACTATTCTTATATTGCACAACATATCATGGAATGTTTTCATATTCAGACATATGTTTTTGATGCTTCCTTGAATATGATTTGTCCTGGCGAATCAGTCTCCGCCGAGAATCTGCATTTTATAGTAAAGATCATTACTACTTCTGTTTCCTCAACTTTTCCGCAGATTCTGGTTCTTGAGGACAATGTCTATTTCGTACTTTTCCCTTGCAGAGAAAATTACCATATGCTACTTGGCCCAGTAATGAGCAACTACTTGACTACTCATCAAATGAATGAATTCCAAAAAAATTACCCGTTTAATTCTGAAAAGAGACGCTTTCCAAAGCTTGCTGTGTCACAACTTATGAGCTTGATTTCTATGATCTGGCTGATGTTAACTGGAGATTCCATAGAAACCCATCAAATTATTATACATAAAAATAATTCTCTTCAGCTTAATGAATCCGATTCTGTGGAATACCATCTTTATATTCATAAAGAGGGGAAAGAACCAACTAATTACGCGGGCGAGCAGATTTGGTGTAGCTATATTGAATCCGGAGATATTCAGAAAATGAATGAAATGATTTCACACACACACAATATCTCCTCTTCTTTTAGCAATGTCGGTACACTGGCTAAAGACAATAATTATAAACAAGTTGAATATACCCTTGTAACCTCTATATCACTTGCGATGCATGCCGCCATCCGTGGCGGGGTTCCCCCACTTAACTGTTATCAAACTTCTGACTTGCTGCTTCAGAAAGCTGCCGTATGCAGTGATATTTTGAAATTGTATGATCTATTCATTGAATGCTTCCGAACATTTACTCTGCTGGTTTACCAACATAATCAGGAACCTCAATATGGAGCAATCATTGAACAATGCAGGGATTATATCGCCAAACACCTATATCACCCATTTAAAATTGCAGATATGTCTGCTAAACTAAATATAAATAACAATTATCTTTCCCAGCTTTTTGCAAAGAGAACCGGCATGACCATACAGCATTATATCCGCGATGAACGTCTGAATGCAGCTGCTAATTTGTTAAAATATTCAGAGGAATCCATCGGGCAAATATCTGATTATATGCAGTTTTCTTCTCCCAGCCGTTTCAGCAGTTATTTTAAGGAAAAATTCCATATGACACCACTGGAATATCGAAACCGATTTAAACTTGCAGAATTTAAAGAGTAGCTTATGTGCACTGAAAGTTTAATACAGCCGGTTAGTTTATTAACACTTGTTGATTTTTTTGTGATTTTATTCTATAATGGGGAGAGCATAAAATCAACCGTCACAAAAAAACGAATTGTATAGATGTTAACACTTATCTCATTTTTGTCTATAACTTTATTTTTTTCATCAATGTAAATAAAATTCAAGGAGAATTTTTGTTAAAATGTCACAAGTGGAAAATATTATAAATAAAAAAGAGCGAAAAACAGATAGACGGACTCTCTATACCAGAAAAGTCATTATGGATTCTTACATTAAGCTATTAAAAGAGAAACCTAGGGATAGAATTAAGGTTACTGAACTCTGCCGCCTTGCAGAAATTAACCGCTGTACCTTTTATCTCCATTTTGAAGATATACGTGCTGTGGAGATAGCAATTGAAGAGGAATTATCCGTCAAATTCAAAAAATATGTGGACACGCAAAGACCCGGTTACAGAAACCGCCAATCTATTTCAGATACCTTTTTAGACACCATGCTTCATGATGACACCTTTACTACATTAATGTCTGTCAATACCTCCTCAAACCTCTTTTTAAGCTTTATGGAACCTTATTATCAAGAGGTACTAAAAGCATCTTTGCCGCATGGCCATAATCTATCCGTGCGAGAACAAGAACTATTGTATACATTTATCGTAGGTGGTGTTACTGCGATACAGCAAAACTGGATTCATAATCATAGTGATGTGAAATCTGAAAATCGTTTTTTGGATTTGATGGTGCGTCATCTCATGGCAATTAAAGAGAACTCTGATATCTGATCATTCCAACATGAGGGATATTCTACATTGCTATCCAAATAATAACCGGTATGGTAATTATTGAAAAAAGTGTCGAGACAACCACTATCTCCACTGCATATGGATAATCCTGTTCGTGCAGTTGGGCATAGATAGCAATATTAGACCCAACCGGGCATGCAGAAGCAATTAGGATAGCCAGTTTCATTTCCATAAACTGCATCGGAACAGGAAGTAACACCAGGACCGAAAGCAGGGGAATCAAAACCAGTCGCACAAGGCATGCAAGATAAATTTGTTTCTTCTTGAACATACCCACTAGGTCTGTCTGTGCCATATAGATACCGACCAAAAACATAGCAAGCGGTGCATTCAGACCGGCGAGGTAAGACAACGTATTTGTAACCTGAACAGGCAGTGGACACTGGGTAAGAAACAGCAAAAGTCCAACGATAATCGAAATAAAGAAAGGTGCTTTTACTAAGGCACCAATCTTAATCTTACCCTGACGGCCAGTCATGAGCGAGATACCATAAGTCCACTGCATGAGATTCAAGAACCCGATAAATGCAGCAATATAAAAGACCGCACCTTCAGTAAGTGATGCAATTATTAACGGCACACCGAAAAATCCCGGATTGGAAAAGGCGGCGGCAAAGGCGGCAATCGGATCATTGCGGAAGAATAGTTTTGACATCAAAATACTTATCACTAAAATAATACATGCCAGTAGTGCTGACAAGAGCAGGGCTACCAGATGCTCCTTTGTCCGTTCTACCATGAACCCATTAATGATGACCCCAGGCAGAACCACATATATCAGAATATTACCAATCCCTTTGCTACCATCCGGGGATATTTTTTTTGCCTTAAATAGCAGAAAGCCAATGCCAGCTAAAAGAAACATTATAAAATTCTGAGAAACCAGTGTAAGTGCTATCTGCATGGCAAAATCTCCTCGTTTTCATCTTTACGTCTATTTATAGATAAGGTTTTAAATTACGAAAAACCTGAAAGTAAGCATCAGGAGTCATATGCACTCCGTCGGTAGTGTATCCAGCTTTCAAATCACCATCTGCATCTGCAAGACCGGCATTTGCATTAATATAATGATAACCATATCTTACCGCCAGTTTTTCAACTTCACGATTCGCTTTGTTGATATTTTCCTGTGTTCGTAAGCCAAAGGTCTGTTTGCTAAAAGGACTCCCGGCAATGACCGCCTGATTTGTCGGATAATATGCCATCAAATACACATCACAATTCGGTTTCTGAGCTTTTAACTGCGTAAGAATGCAGTCATAATTTGTGATGAGATGATTAAGCCAATCACCATCGGGAACGATACTCTCGCTGATATCGTTGGTTCCAATGTTTATAAATACCCTAGAAGGATCCAGTTCAAGAAGGACGGTGTGGATATTCCGTAGAAAGTCGTCAGTAGTAAACCCGCCAACACCACGGTTATAGATAATCGATTGGATCCCTTCAGCAATACAGAATTCTTCTATAGGGAAATGTTCCATCAGGGAAGAACCGGTAAACAAAATCTGACCTTTTAGAGCGTACTTGTTCAGGCCTCCCAGACGGGTTATCTTACCCTGGCGTTCATTACGGAAAACCTCTTCTATTATCATGCCAATCATAGCACCCGTTTTCTCATCTAAGTCTTGAAAGTTCATTTGTATCTCCCCCTTGTATTCTATTGTTCTTTCATTGTATCAGATTAATTATGTATTACTTTTCAGTGGATGTTGCTCCTCTTTTTTCTTCCAGTTCTTTCATAATATTCGGTCGAATCTTCTCCATATCCCAAATCAGCAGGAGAATAATCTGAATAACAGCCAGCGCCATTGGTACACCAATCATCAACGCAATTTCTGAGTTCAGTGCAGACTGTGCCTGCACCTCTGCCCCACCATTATATAATCCCAAAGCCAAAAACCAACCCACAAGTGCGGTACCAACACCGGAACCAACCTTGGAGCCGAAACTTGATAGGCTGGTTACAATTCCTTCTGCTCGTTCACCAGTCCTCCATTCGCTCCAGTCTGCCACATCCCCTGGTAATGTACCAATAGCCGCTCCATAAAACATCGTTCCAAATCCTTTCATAGCACACATACTAAAGAATAGAACTAAATTATAAGGATTTATGAACTGGATTGCTGTAGAAACAATAATAACACAAGACCCAAAAATCATTATTTTTTTCTTACCAAACTTATTATAAAGCACCGGTGCAAGAATAGCTCCCAGTATCATTGTCGGAAGGCTTACCAAACCAATCAGACCTATTAAGTTTGCATCCCCCAGAATATCTCTTGCATAATATACATTCACTCCA
This sequence comes from Clostridium sp. AF19-22AC, assembly GCF_003479085.1. Taxonomy (NCBI): domain Bacteria; kingdom Bacillati; phylum Bacillota; class Clostridia; order Eubacteriales; family Clostridiaceae; genus Clostridium; species Clostridium sp. AF19-22AC. The sequence goes on from NZ_QUGN01000024.1 coordinate 80,777, forward strand.
CCGGTACTATTTCCCATATAATAAGCAACGCTCAGTAATGCAGCAATATAAAAATACTTACTCTTGGACAGATTTTTAAATACCTCTTTTAAAGGCATCCGATCTTTCTTGTCCTTTTCTAACTCCATTTCTTTGCCACTGGCTCTGGCCACATCCACAGCAGTAATCTGTTTTTCCGTGACTCCAAAAAAGGTAATCAGGATGCAGACCAAAGCAATCACTGAAAGAATAATCGTCATCTTATCCCAGGCTGCCTGACTTTTGATCCCACCCAAAGCATTCAGCAACGGCATACTGACCATACCAACCCCTAATGCTGTTAACATAGCAAATAAAGTACGGAATGTGGTTGCTACATTTCGGTCATTACTGTCTGGTGCAAATAAAGTAAACAGTGTAATATATGCCATATTTACAGCTGTATAAGTAATCGCAGACATTATTGTATAGGTGACTGCAATATAAATTGTCTTTCCCGCACCGGTCAATGCAGCCGGAACATGAAAAGTCAAAAAGAATGAAATCATCAATGGTACACACATCCACAGCAACCACGGCTTGGCTTTCCCCCATTTTGAATGTGTCTTCTCAATGATAAATCCCATCAAAATATCACTAAGGCCATCCAATATTCTCGCAGCCATCATAATTGTACCCGCTGTTGCTGCTGATAAGAATATACTGTCAGTATAATAGAGTGTCAGGAAACTTCCTACAAATCCCCATATAATATTACATCCCACATCTCCCATAGCAAAACGGATTTTCTCGCCAAATGTACTGATTAACGGATTGCTTACGTTCTTGCTTTTCTTACCCATTTTCATTCCTCCAAACTGTATTTTTGATAGTTTCACTTGTCCTGATTACCTATTTATTTTATTTCATAATTTGCATAAAAGCCTCGCTTTGCAGGACGAATAACCGTTGTATCAGTAATACGGAAGGTCTTCTGCAATGGAAGATCTACTGAGGAGCCGCCTACTTTGACCATCATATCGCCAGCTTCCACAATCCAATTCCCATCTTTTCCAACAAAAGCAAACTGATCTGCTCGCATCGAAAAAAACACAGTTTTCTCTTCTCCTACTTTAAGCACGATTCTGGCACAACCAGCAAACTCCTGATAAGGGCGCAACTTAGAAGCCTGCAAATCTGATACATAAAGCTGTACTACCTCTTCTCCATCCATTGTTCCAGTATTCTTAACCTTGCAAGAAACAAAAACAGTTTCTTCTGCTGAGACTTCTTGATTCAATACCTGGAGATCACTATATGTAAAATTGGAATAGCTTAGACCCTGACCAAAATAAAATAGAGGTTCCATCTCCGAATCTACGTACCGACAGGAACAGGTGGAACATTCCTTACTGTAGTAGCTATTTCCCGTATACTGTCCATTATAGATTGGAATTTGACCGACATTTCTAGGAACTGTTACAGATAAGCGGCCTGCCGGGTTGTAATCTCCGAACAATACATCCGCCAAAGCTTTTCCTCCTGTTGTTCCCGGGAACCAGTTTTCCAGGATTGCACTTGCTTTTTCTACTATGGCTGGGCTTGATAAAGGTCTCGCATCCATATGTACAACGATAACAGGAGTTCCGGTTTCAATTAGGTTCAATGCTAATTCTTCCTGCACGCCAGTAAGACCAATATCATCGCTGTCTATTCCTTCACCAATGGTACAAGAGCCTCCCCATCCATATTTTCCACCTACTGTCATAATGACTATATCCGAAGTTTTTGCAAGCTGGCTGGCTGCTTCAAACTGAGATCTGTCCTTGCCAGCCACATCGCATCCACGAAGATATGTTACCTCTGCTTCCGGATTTTTCTCACAGATGCAGCTCAAAATAGTTTTGGTATATGGATAAGCGGCTGCCACTGCTTCAATCGCAGCCGCATTATCGCATTCCACGCTGCTCTGCGGATACATCGGTACATCCTTTTTCACTTTCATTGTCGCTTCCGCAAGATCGTTGACATTCGTGTCCATCCCTGCCTGATCGGCCAGCGAACCACCAATCATCATATCCGTACCAGCAGCAAAAGTATAACCACCAAACACTAGCCGGATATTGTCCGCATGAGGCCCAATAACCGCTATCTTCTGTTTTATTTTCTGGAGCGGAAGGATTCCGTCATTTTTCAAAAGTACAATCGATTCCCGTGCTGCCTGAAGGCTCTTTGACCAACTTTCTTTAGTATTATAACAGCTGAAGCTTTTCCTGTTTCGCTTGCCTTTTTCTAACAACCCAAGCTTCCTCTTCTTCTCTAGAATACGCAAAACGGATCTGTCAATTAATTCCTCTGAGATTTCTCCATTTTTCACAGCACTTATCAAATGCTCAAAACTATAGCCAATTGGTATCGGGCATTCAATATCAAGTCCTGCTTGAAGAGCCTGTTGCCCTGCTTCCCTCATATCTGCCGCCAGACGATGATCCACTAGATGTTCAATGGATGCATAATCTGAGATGACCGTCCCCTCAAACTCCATTTCGTTTCTTAGAAGCTCAGTCAGTATCTTTTCTGATCCTATAACCATTTCCCCATCAATTGTTCCGTAGGAGTTCATAACTGATATCATACCAGCTTCTGTCATGGCTGCTTGGAACGGTTTTGCATATACTTCACGAATCTCACTCATTGAAGCCATGCACGTTGCCATATTCAGTCCGCCTGCGGACAAACCATATCCCAGGAAATGTTTTCCGGTTGCAGCAATCATCTCACCTTCTCCTCCCTGCAGACCTTTTACATATGAAGTACCAATCAATGCGCATAAAGTTGGGTCTTCTCCGTAAGTCTCGCCAATTCTTCCCCACCTCTGGTCACGGCAGACATCTAAAACCGGAGCCAGTGCCTGGTGAAATCCGGCTGCAACAGCCTGATCATGTATAACCGCTGCTACTTCCCCCACTAATTTAGGATTAAATGTTGCTCCTAATCCGATTGCTGATGGAAATACGGTGGCTTCTGCGATTGAAACACCAGTTAACGTTTCCACATGAAATGCTGGTGAGACTCCTTCTGCATTTTTTGCAATTGCCGCTCTTGAATCTTCAATCGTTTGAGCAAGCTCCTCTTTCGTCATCCCTACTGGCATAATTGCCCCCTCACCAAGACCATGTGGGCAGGCAGATGAATCAATACTTGATCCGAGACTCAGCATACACTGTAGTTGAGCTATCTTTTGTTCTAACGTCATTTTTTTGATAATTTCTTTTACTCTATTCATCGTTCTCCTCTTTCAATTAATATTTTGTTTTAGAAAAAATTGCTATGAAATATTCTTTCTCCTTTCGCTTATATTTTTATACATGTGGAATTTTTATTAACAACTGTTGCTTTTTATATTTTATTTTATAGTGGGAAATCCTTAAAATCAATCATCATAAATCAGCAAATCGTATAGGTATTAACACTTTTCTCATTTTCGTCTATAAGTTTAATTTTTTCATCAATTTGAATAATATTGAGGGGATTTTTTTGGTGAAAAGTCACAGCAAAAAGACCAGAAAGCAAATGAGGCTTCCTGGTCAAATTATTATGTTTTGTATTGCTTATGATAACGAACGGCACTCTGAACCAACTAAAGATACCACATCATTTCTGATGTATCCCAACGAGTGTAATACATCACTACATTATAGCTTTTAGGAAAAATGGTAAACACATCAAAAAATACTATATCGGATCCTATACTATGCATTTGCCTCCGAAAAGAAATCTTGTCCGCCTGAATACTGTAATTCAGTGTCGATACAAATCTTGCTCCTGCGCCCAGAATCAGGCTGATGAACATCTGAAGCCCAGTAAAAAAGATAAAGTCTGCTTTAGCGTAACACGGTTAAATATAGAACACGGCGTTGCATACCAGTCCGACATCCCCCTTGTTAAAATCAGCTCAAGCGGAGGCGGCTTTAACTCCTATGACTAGATCTAATTCTGTTGCTATTCCTGTAGATAGCGAATCAAGAATAAACATTGCTGATATAATTTATCCTTATAAAAATGAGATTGAGATTATTCTTTCAAAACAAAATGCTGAAAAATTAGAATCTTTTTTTTAAGTTATCAGAATGCTGACAAACTTAATTCTTTTGGTATAAATGTTTCTAATTCGCTATTACTATGCGGACCACCAGGATGTGGAAAAACAAAGTGCGCCTACTTAATTGCTAAACAATTAAATTTGCCGTTCGTTGTCGCTAGGCTAGATAGCCTGATTTCTTCATATCTAGGTACAACGGCCAAAAACATTCGCAGTTTATTTGAGTTTGCACAAAAAATGCCCTGTGTATTATTTTTAGATGAATTTGATGCTATTGCCAAGGCAAAAGATGATAATAATAAACTTGGAGAACTAAAAGGAGTTATTAATAGTCTTCTACAGAATATTGATATAATGAGTAAAGATAGTCTGATGTTAGCTGCAACTAATCACCAGTAATTACTTGATCCTGCTATATGGCGAAGATTCGACTACAAATTAGAAATCGAATTGCCTGACTGGGATGCTATAACAGAATCAGTTACACTGTTTTCAAATGAACTATATACATTCAGCCAAAAAGAAATTTTAGAGGTTTCAACCTTGTTTGATGGACTAAGCGGTGCAGATATAGAGGAGATTATAACCAAAGCGAGGAATTTTTTATTACACAAAATATTATTCCTCAAAACTGCAATGAATCACGAAAGTTATTGAGAATTAAGGCAAAATATCTGCGCGAGAAGGATTCTAAAGTTTTTAGTTTACAAGCAATCTCAGATATCTTAGGTAGTTCAAAAACAACAATTCAGTAAATTGTAAAGGAGCTTCCTGTATAATTCAAATATAGGGAATTCCAAGAAAGAAGGTTGAGAAAAAAATACCTCAGAGTAAAATAAGATTACTGACTTTGAGCGGTTAGTAAAAATCTTATTGAACAGAGAGGTATTTGTAATGAATTATAACACACAGAACACAAAAATTGCATCCATAACTGAAAAAACTTTGATTGTTGGTATTGATGTCGGTTACAGTTCACGGGCAATGTCAGTTAGTTAAGGATGGGTCTGGGCAGACCTAAAC
>NZ_QUGN01000025.1:0-85385 GCF_003479085.1 Clostridium sp. AF19-22AC
TGCCGTATTCATGCGGCTTGTGGCGTTTCGCAAACGCCTAAGTATTGTACAAGCGTGAAAGGGGAGGTTATTTTTGTTTGAGGAAAAGTCTGTAAAAGAGATATCGGATCTGATGCATACGGATCGGGAGAACGGCCTGACAGAGGATGAGACTCGTGTGAGATTAAAAGAGTATGGTCCGAATATCTTAAAGGAGGGGAAAAAGAAAACGCCGGCGGAGGCGTTTTTAGAGCAGCTGAATGACCCGCTGATCTGTGTCCTGCTGGTTGCTGCTCTGGTTTCCTTTCTCTTAAAAGAAGTTAGTGACGCCATTATCATCGCGGTCGTTATAATCGTGAATGCTACGGTCGGTGTGATTCAGGAGGGGAAAGCCCAGAAGGCGCTCGAGTCGCTTAAAAAGCTGACAAGCCCGAAAGCTGTTGTGCGCCGGGGCGGGATTGTACGGGAAATTCCGGCGGCAGAACTTGTAAAGGGAGACCTTGTGATTTTGGAGGCAGGCGCACAGGTACCGGCCGATCTGCGTCTTGTGAAGACGTGGAATTTAAAGATTGAGGAGTCCGCGCTGACGGGAGAATCGCTCCCGGTTAATAAGGATGCGGATTTTCAGGCGTCCGGGGCGCTTCCGGTGGGCGACAGGAAGAATGAGGCATTCATGTCTACACTTGTAACCGGCGGAAGGGGAGAAGGGATTGTCATCGGTGCGGGAATGGAGACCGAGATTGGCAAGATCGCATCCATTATCAACGATGTTCCCAGAGAGTTTACACCACTTCAGAAGAAACTGGCTGACCTCGGGAAGATGCTAAGTATCGTGTCCGTCCTGCTGTGTGTGGCGTTGTTTGTCATTGCAGTCCTGCAGAAACGTAATATTTTAGAAATGCTGATTACAGCGATTTCACTGGCCGTTGCCGCAGTGCCGGAAGGACTGCCCGCCATCGTGACAATCGTACTGGCAATGAGTGTTTCGAAGATGGTAAAGGTACATACGATTGTCAGAAAGCTCCCTTCCGTAGAGACACTTGGTGCAGTCAATGTGGTGTGTTCGGATAAGACTGGCACGCTGACCCAGAACAAGATGACTGTTGTAAAATATTTTGTAAATCAGAATGTTTATAAAAGCAGCGAAGCGGCGCCAGATATGCTGGATGAATTTCTGGAGGGGATGGCACTCTGTAACGATGCGGTGATAACGGACAAGGAGGAATTGGGGGACCCGACAGAACTGGCGCTTTTAAGATTTGCTGAAGGGTACCGCGCCAAAGGCGGTGCATCGGGATATACATCTGAAAATGCGGGGCGTTCGAGAAAAGAAGGTATGGAAGCAAGGATGCCCAGAGTTCAGGAAAAGGCATTTGACTCCCAGAGAAAAATGATGACTACGGTCCACCGTGGCCCGTCCGGATTTGTCTCTTACACAAAGGGGGCACCGGAAATGCTTCTGGGGCGGTGCACGAAGATTCTGGTCAACGGAAGGGCACAGACGATCACGGATTCCCACCGCAGACAGATCCGCCGGGCAGTGGATGATTTCTCGGCACAGGCTCTGCGGGTGTTAGCAGTGGCTGTCAGGCGGGGGGAGAAAGATGTACATGAGGACGGACTGACATTTGTGGGACTGGCCGGTATGATCGACCCGGTCAGACCTGAGGCAAAGGCTGCAGTTGAGCGGTTTAAAGAGGCTTCTGTCCGCACCGTTATGATTACGGGGGACCACATAGATACGGCGTTTGCCATTGCAAGAGAACTTGGAATTGCAAAGAAGATAGATGAATGCATGACCGGGGAAGAGCTGGAAAATCTCTCGGACGTACAACTGAAAGAAAGGCTGAAGAGAACGAATGTATTTGCAAGGGTTTCACCGGAACATAAGGTAAGAATTGTGAAGGCACTGAAAGAAACGGGGAATATTGCGGCAATGACAGGTGACGGGGTCAACGATGCACCTTCCCTTAAGATGGCGGATATCGGTATCGCGATGGGGATCACCGGGACGGATGTCGCAAAGAACGCGGCGGATATGATTCTGACGGATGATAACTTTGCTACCATAGAAAAGGCGATTGAGGAAGGAAGGGGCATCTATGAGAATATTAAGAAAACCGTCCTCTTCCTGCTTTCTTCGAATTTTGGAGAAATCATCACCATGTTTGCCGCGGTAATCATGGGAATGGCATCCCCGCTGAAAGCGAGTCACATTCTGTGGATCAACCTGATCACGGACTCTCTTCCGGCACTGGCGCTGGGGGTTGATAAAAATGATAAAGAAGCACTTATGAAACGTCCGCCGAGAAAAGCGAAGGAAGGATTGTTTGCAAACGGCGGGATTACGTGTACGGTATTCTATGGATGTCTGATTGCGGCAATCAGCCTTACGGCTTTTTTGAAGCTGCCCTGGGAAATACTGGCACAGCAGCAGAAAGCCTTTACGCTTGCAAACATCTCGGGGGTGTTCCAGTCCGCGGAGATTCTTGCAAGGGCACAGACGTATGCGTTTACGGTTCTAGGGATGTCACAGCTGTTCCATGCGCTTGGCATGAAAGATGTACATACCTCTGTCTTTTCGAGGAAACGGGACTTTAATCCGGTCATGCTTGCCGCATTTGGCGTTGGATTCTTCCTACAGGCCGCAGTCACAGAAGTTCCGTATCTGACCGTATTATTCGGAACGGCGGCACTGTCAATAAGAGAATGGGGAGCACTAATCGTACTTGCAGCATTTCCTGTACTTGCACATGAGATTTTCGTTTTGCTGGGAATCGTTGAGAAGGAGGGAGAAACAGGAGAGGACAGGGCAGATTCAAAGCCGGGCACAAGGCGCCGCCAGTTCGGGAAAGGCCTTAGATAGCCTTTCCTGCTGACAATGGCTGTTACAGTTTTTTCCCGAGCATTTCTGGATTGGAAGCGTAGGTCAGGGCGGTCTCCTTCGTGATTGTCCCGCTCTGGCAGAGCTTTAGAAGGTTGGAATCCATCGATACCATGTCCTCTTTTACGGAAGAATAGATGAGGCCGTCTATCTGGTGGACCTTATTGTCACGGATCATATTGCGGATCGCGGGGGTAACTGTCATGATCTCGAATACAGGAGTTACCTTTCCGTCTGTTGTCGGCACGAGCTGCTGTGACACAACGGCGTTCAGAACCATAGAAAGCTGGACGGCAATCTGCCTCTGCTGGTTGGACGGGAATACGTCGATGATTCTGTCGATCGTGTTAGCCGCACCGATAGTATGGAGCGTAGAGAACAGAAGGTGTCCGGTCTCCGCGGCCGTCATGGCGACTGTGATCGTTTCATAATCGCGCATCTCACCCAGCAGGATGACGTTTGGGCTCTGCCGCAGGGCGGCACGCAGCGCAGTTACATAATTATCGGTATCCACGTTGATTTCACGCTGGCTGACTATACACCGGTTATGGCGGTGGAGGAATTCAAGGGGGTCCTCCAGCGTAATGATATGTTCATCCCTCGTTTTATTAATCTGGTCAATAATGCAGGCAAGGGTGGTTGATTTGCCGCTTCCGGCAGGTCCCGTGACAAGCACCATTCCCTTGCTGCTGTTTCCGAGTTCCATGATATAATCCGGGATTCCAAGTTCTCTGTAATCAGGCAGCTGGAAGGTGATAATCCGAATGACCGCGGAGAGAGCGCCCCTTTGTTTGTAAGCACTGACGCGGAAACGGGACACCCCCTGTATGGCGAACGAAAAATCATCATCGCCGTGTTTGTGGAGCTGACTGATATCGCGGTGCCCGGCCAGCCTGTAAATCTCATCTAATATGGCTTCTGTATCGGGCGGCAGCAGCCGGTTGTTATTCTCACGGCTGATGACGCCGTTGACCCGGCAGGATACAGGGAGGCCGGCTATGATAAAGACATCCGATGCGCCCTGTGAGACTGCCTGCTCTAATATTAATTTTGCGTCCATATATTTAATCTCTCCTTACTTCTAAAGATTTCACGGATTAAAACCCCTGCCTACTTCATCAGATTCAGGGTATCATCTCCGCTCCATTCCTGTGTTGCGACCACTTTCCACTGCCGGACCCGGCAGAAACCTTCGGAAATCCGGTCCGTGGGATTCAGTTCGAGGACAACCGACAGTGCCTGCTTTTCATCTACAGTAACCTGATACGCAACAGATGGTGTCCCAGTGGAAAAATCCATTTCCAGTGTGTCCCCAAAAGTGAGCTCACTGAGGCGGCTCTGTACTTCAGCGAAATATGTGTCCGGGGATTCTTTATAAGAATGTGCAAGTACTGCATCAATCGAGTCCAGTATCCCTTCTGCCTGATTGGAGGCTGTGTAATAATCCGTTCTGCGGTCCGCCAGCTTCTGGCTGAACTTGTAATCACTCTGTGCGCTGGAAAGCGAGAGGGTGGCAAATGTTACAAGACACAGGACGAGGAAAATGACCAGCAGTGAAGAGGAACCTATGTTAACAAAAGGAGCTGATTTCTTATTCGTTTCCATTGCTGTACCTCCTTTGCAGGTGATGCGAAATATCAAGGGAATAGATGACACTGCCGTCTTTAAGTTTATTCATCTTCAGTTCTCCATTTAACATGGATTCGTCCTCTGTAAAACGGGCACTCAGACAATATACGGCATCCTTCTTTTTACAGGACTGGAAATCCTCATTATAGTATATTTCAATGCCAGAGCCGCCGGATACCTCTGATTCAGGATATTCTGCTTTGAGCAGGCTGGCAGCGGACGGGATATCATCGGATACATGGATGAGTTCTGCGGTACTGGAGACTTCCGTAACGGCAGTATTAAGTTCCCAGGCGTCCCTGCTCAACAGATGTGATTTCACAAATAATTGTACACAAACAGCACTTGCCATCGAAAAAAAGAGAATCGCAAGGATCAGTTCCAATAGGAACAGACTGGAAGATTTTGCCCGGTTTCTGCGTGTCATAATTGTCTCCTTTGATTAAAATGATCTGTTACTTAGCGGGAAGTACTGTGTATGCTGACAACACAGGAAGCCTCCTGGCCGTCCTCATCTACACAGGTAAAGGAAAACGCCTGCTTTCCGGTCTGACTCATAGTAAAGGACCTGACTGGGAGAATGGTCTTTCCGGCGGCAGCATCAGCTTCCACACCATCCTTGATAAAGATTTCCTTCAAATTCCCCTGGTCCGTGTATATATAAGTAAAATAGGTTTCCTTGTTATATTCCTGCTCGATGACCAGAGCATCATTACCGTCAAACATGCCGATCGAGACATTCCCGTCTTCGTCACCCTGGTGGATTTTCTCGCTGATATAGGACATCGAGGTTCTGGCCGTGTAGTTCAGAGAAGAATGTTCTGTCGTAGACCGGTATATATTCGTGGCAAGCAGGATGACTGTCAGTGCTGACACTGCAAACATGAAGAACAATGCAACAGGAAATAAAAAGTCAATCATATGGTTTCTTTGTGTCCGAAAGCGCATTGTCAGTCCCCCTTCTCAATAATCGTCACATCCGGCAGGATGTTTGCGCCGCTTACTCTGTAATCCACATAAAAACGGCTCTCATCGTAGGTGAGCCCGTAGTGGTCCTTCAGATAATCGAGACTTTCGGGATAGGCACCCTCCACGGCATAACAGTATGTAATATTCCTGTTCAGTGCATTTTCCAGACTCTCCTTCTGACGCCTTAAGGCGCTGGACGACAAAGACTGGATTCCCTGATAAAACAGAATGATAATCAGCAGAAAAGCGCAGACCGAGAGAATAAACTTCCGGTAATTATGCTGTTTTTTCTGATATTGAAACCGGGCCATAAAGCACCTCCTTGGTATATGTGAAGTGGTCAGGGTCTAGATACTGGACATAATCCCCATCAGCGGCAGCATGACGGAGAGCAGGATGACTCCAACGATCAGTGAAAGCGCAATAACAAGTGTAGGTTCCAGAACAGCAAGGGCATTGTTCATCCGGTTATCGATGTCATCCTGATAAAGCCCGGCAATCTTTCCCATGACCTGGTCCATAGAACCGGTCTTTTCTCCGATGGAGGCCATACGGGCATACATGCCGGTAAAAATTCCTGAATCGTGGAGTGCCACGGACAGGTCGCTGCCTTCATTGATAAGATTCTGGCAGGAGTCGATCTTTTTCTGGAAATGAATATCATCATTCAATGCGGTTACCAGTTCCATGCTGCGTTCCGGATTCAGGCCGCTGCTTAAGGTCAATGCCATTCCGCTTGCAAAACGGCAGGCCGCGATTTCTTCGAAGATTGCCCTTGTGAATTTCAGCTTGTACCCCAGCCTGCGGAAGGTCTGTTTTCCGTGGGCCGTCCTAGTTCCATATAAAATCAGTGCCACGATGACCGCAAGGATCACAATCAACACGATAGAATACCGGTTAATTGCATTACCCAGATTCATTAATGTTCTGGAAAACCCGGTCATTTCGGTGCCAAGCTGGATGAAAACCTGATTGAAGATTGGCATAACCTTTACGAGAAGTACGACGATAACGACGACCATCATCCCTGCCATAATCAGCGGGTAAGTGACGGCATTCTTAATACTCTTTGAAATGGAGTCCTCCCTGTCGTAGTGCTCACTCAGTGCGGACATGACCTCATCCAGTGTTCCAGTCTCCTCCCCAATCTGTATCATATGCAGCATATAGGATGGAAAGAGCCCTGTATCAGTCAGTGCCTGGTACAGGCTTCCGGTTTCCTGAATATTTTCTAATACAGTCTGAAGTATCTGCTTTTCATCAGCAGACGACGCGTCTTCCAGCATGATTGTGACGCCTTCAACAGACGAAATGCCGGACTTCAGGATCAGGGCAATCTGCCCGCAGAAAGAAGAGACCTCCATATTTGAAAATGGCTTACCCTGCACTTGTTTCTCCATTGTGTGTCCTCCATTGTTTTCTAATAAGAATATTTCACTTTATAATTGCTTCCGTCACCAATATATTTCCCCACAGATTTTGTGGAGTTATTTGCAGCAAGCGTCGGGTCCATCAGAGACCAGTCTTTGCCGTCAAATTCTATAATCTTGTCGATCCATCCCTTTTCCTTGATGTAAACACTCACCCACGCATGGTATGCTTCTCCTGAATATCCGACCTCAAGTTTTGTCGGGACAGACTGGGAACGAAGCATCGCAGCCATAAGTGAGGCATAGTCGAAACAGATTCCCTCACCGGTGTCCAGTGTTTCATCCAGATTTGGCACATAATCTGTGGGCGTATTTTCTGCCTTTTTCTCGTCATACGCAACATTTTCTATAACGTAATGGTAAACATTTTTTACATAATCCAGATCGTCTGTAGATTTATCGGAAAGTTTCTTGCCAAGTTTGACTGACTGGGAGTCTTTCGTAAACCAGACATACTGGTTCGGATACAGAAATGGCTTGAACTCGTCGGTAATCTTAACGTCCATATCCTGCGAAAAAGCGATGGCATACTGCTTATCCCTGACATGTTCCAGTACATCCATGTGATAACCGCCGCTGCCGCCTGTCAGGGGAAAGGTTGTTAAGGAACTGTCAGTTATTGTATAAGTATAGACCGTTCCGTCAGGGATTGTAACCTGAAGCTTCATCTTGGCGGCATTCCCCTTGTACTGGAGCATAATATATCCGTCACTCGTATTGGAAGCATCTATAGAAACGATATCATTTCCATATACGACTTTCCCAGTGTTTTGGGGAGTCAGGATCTGCAGGGCACTCTCCCTTTTTTTCCCTTCCGAGGCAGAAGCATCGGATATGTCAGATCCTTTTCCAGAACAGCCTAAGAGAAAGGCGGACATGATGAAGGCTATCAGAGTCACACTGATAAAACGGAAGTTTCTTTTCTTCATCACATCACGCCTCCTTTTTACATTCTTCTGACGGATAAATTTCATCACTGCTTCAATTGTACCATTAATGTTAAAAAATGCAAAGTGTAAATCTGGCCGCTGAATATGAGTTTACAGTATTTTTCGGTTATGTTAAAATGGGTACAGGCTTTTAATCAGAAAGGGAAAATCACACATGCAGATGCGTTTTGAGGTCCCGGACACCTTCTGGAGTTTATTCCGTTCGGTGAACCGGGATGTTTATATTGAAGCATTACTAACAATAAATGAAGAATACCAGTACAGTAACTATTTTTTAACAAGAGAAGCATGTATCCAGGTTCTAAGTGACATGAATGCGAAGAAGCGCTTTGAACTGATGCGTGAGGAAGATGAGACAGAGTTTGATATGCTGGAGACTCCGTCATCACGTATTTTAAACTGGCTGCTGCGCAAGGGCTGGCTGAAAAAGATCGAGGATTATAACACGCTGGCTACGAACATTGTTATACCGGATTATTCTGCTATTTTCATAGACGCCTTTGAACGTTTGACTTCAGAAGATATGGAGGAAACGGAAATTTATATCCAGAATGTTTATGCGACGCTGTTTTCTTTTAAAAATGATTACAGGGTAAATCTAAATATGCTGCGGACCGCATTGATTAATACGAGGCGGCTTAACAAGGCTCTTCAGGATATGCTGCATAATATGGATAAGTTTTTTTCAAGGCTTCTGGACCAGAAATCTTATGGGGAGCTTTTAAGGGAGCATCTGGAAGGATATGTGGAAGAGATTGTACGTAAGAAATACCATATTCTGAAGACTTCGGATAACTTTTATATCTATAAGATGGATATTAAGAAGGTCTTAAGGGACATGCGCGAGGACGAAGAGTGGATAGAGACGGTTCGCGGGCGTTCCCGGGCGCAGGGAGATACGGGGGAAGACGTGCTGGACCTGCTGGATATGATTGAGCGCGGATTTGACGACATCGAACACCGTATATCGAATATGGATAAGGAGCATACGAAGTATGTCCGGGCTACGGTGACAAGGCTGAATTATCTGCTGAGCGGTGAGACAGATACGAAGGGACTGGTGATCCAGCTGCTGAATCAGATGGCTGCGAGTGAAGAGTATGAGGAAATGCTGCAGATTACAGGGCAGAAGATGAACCTGTCTCTGTTGGAAATCATTTCGGAGAAGTCTTTATATAAGCGGCGGAAAGGGCGGCAGGATTTCATCAGCCAGATGGCGCCGGAGGAAGTGGCGGAGGATCTGGACCGGGATGACGTGCTGAAACTGAATAAGATTCAGGCAAGGTACAGCAAAAGTCAGATCGAGGAATTTATTGAAGAGCATATGGACGGAGAAATCATGGATGCGGCAAAGCTGAAGATTGCAGACGGTGAGGCGTTTGAGAAGCTGATACTGGCCTATGACCTGAGTACCAGAAGGAACAGTAAATATATGGTGCTTGACGGGGAACCGGATATGATCGAACATGACGGTTACCGGTATCCGGATTTGAAGTTTGTACGCAGAAGATAGGAGATTACATATGACAGGATATTATGAAGAGCTTCTGGTGGAGGAGCAGGAGGCCGTTACAGAGGTGATCCAGCTTCTGCTGCGCCAGACATTCCTGCTGGAGCGGAAGTTTGATAAGCGCGCCGGCCGGCTGGCGTTTGTGAAGGAATACAGGACGTGCAGCAAGCATATCGAATTTTTAACGGAGTATTTTAAGGTTGCCGGGATCGAGCTGCATGAAAATGCCCAGATGGGGCTTATCTACATACAGGGCGAAACACTCTGGGGGGAGAAGCTGCCGAGACTTGCGACGATTTACCTGCTTATTCTGAAGCTGATCTACGATGAACAGATGGCGGCGGTATCTTCCAGCAGCCACATTGTGACGACGATGGGGGCTGTCAACGGAAAGGCCGGGGAATTTAAGGTATTGAGGGGGCTGCCCTCGCCCACGGAGATGAGAAGGACAGTTTCGCTGCTGAAGAAATACCAGATTATTGAACCTCTGGATGTGCTGGAGGAATTAAATGAACATACCCGCCTGATCATTTACCCGTGCATCAATGCGGTGCTGATGGGGGATGACATCCGCAAACTGCTGAATACGTTTAACGAGGAGGACAACATTGGAGAAGAATCAGCCGTTCAAGGCACTCTCGAAGATATGCCTGAATAACTGGCATTATATAGATAAAAAGATACTGACACTGAATGAGGGGATTAATTTTTTTACCGGACACTCCGGAAGCGGAAAGTCTACGGTGATTGATGCACTTCAGATCGTGCTGTATGCGAATACCGACGGAAGGGGTTTTTTTAACAAGGCTGCCGCGGATGACTCGGACAGGACCCTGATAGAATACCTGCGGGGGATGGTGAACATCAGTGAGAACAATGAGTCGCAGTATCTCAGGAACCGTAATTTTTCCAGTACGATTGTGCTGGAGCTGGAACAGACAAACACAAAAGAAAAGCAGTGTGTCGGGGTTATTTTTGACGTAGAGACAGCGACAAATGAGATTAACAGGCTCTTTTTCTGGCATACGGGAGGCCTGTTGGAAAACGGCTACCGGGCGGACAAGCGCTGCCTGACTACGGCCGAATTCCGCGAGTATCTGCAGAGGACATACCCAGTGGAGCAGTATTACTGTGGGCCGAGTAATGAACGGTTCAGGCGGCAGCTGTATGATATCTATCTCGGCGGTCTGGATATGGATAAGTTTCCGAGGCTGTTTAAGCGTGCGATCCCATTCCGCATGAATATCCGTCTGGAAGACTTTGTGAAGGAATATATCTGCATGGAGCAGGATATCCATATCGAGGACCTTCAGGAGAGTGTCATGCAGTATGGCAGGATGCGCAACAAGATTGAGGAGACGCTGGAGGAGATCCGGCGGCTTCAGGAGATACAGGACAGTTTCAGGAAATATCAGGAACAGGTAAGGGAAGCCGGGGCGTGTACCTATCAGATTGATAAGCTGGAAATGCTCCAGCTGAGGGCAAAGATACAGGAACTGACGGACAGGATCGGGAACCGTCAGGAGGAAATCAGCCGTCAGGAGGCTATGAAGGTCCGTCTGGAGGAAGAGGAAAAGGGCATTCAGAAGGAGTATGAGGAAGTGCTGCTCCGGATTAATAATAGTGGATATTCGAGTCTTGAGACAGAACTTTCCGGTGTGAACGAGACGCTGGAGAGACTGGAGGGCAGCCGGGCCAGATGGATGCAGACGGCAGAGCGGCTGAACGAGTGGAAGACGAGGGATATCACACCGAATCAGACGGTATGGGATATCGAGAAGTTTGAAAAGGGGAATATTTCCGCTGAGGAGCTGACACGTTTGAAGACAAGCCTTCTGGAGCTAAAGGAAGAGCTTGAGGAAGAACGGCGCGACACCGATGCCAGACTGCGGAAGATCAAGAAGGAAGAAAACGAAGCCCGTGAGGAACTTAAGGAACTGAAACAGGGGCGCAAGGCCTATCCGAAGGAGCTTGAGGAAGCGCGATATGAGCTTCGGGGCCGCCTGCATGAGCGGTGTGGGAAGTTTGTGAATGTCCAGATTCTCGCCGATCTTCTGGATATCCGGGATGAACGGTGGCATAATGCCGTGGAAGGGTATCTGGGAAATAATAAGCTGCTGCTCGTGGTGGAACCGGAGTATGCGGCAGTGGCGATGGACATTTATGAAGAAATGGATAAGAAGAAATTCTTCCGCGCAGCTGTGCTGGATACGGAGAAGGTTATGGAGAGTGCTAAGAAGGGCGGCCATTCTGTCCGTCCGGGGTCGCTTGCGGAAGAAGTCACAGCGAAAGAGGAATATGTCCGTGCATATGTGGATAACTTCCTTGGAAATGTGATGAAGTGTGAAAATCTCGACGAGCTGCGTACGAGCAGGGTTGGAATTACACCGGACTGCGTTCTGTACCACAGCTTCCGGCTGCAGCATATCAATCCGGAAAATTATACGAGAAGGGCGTATATCGGTGAGACGAGTATGCGGCAGCGGATCAGGCAGCTGGATGAGAAATGCCAGACCCTGCAGAAGGAACGCCTGCCGCTCATGGAGATTGTGGAGGAACTGAAGAAGACGGGGCAGCTGGAAAGTCTGCAGCAGCCGGCTGAAGATTATCTGGAATGGCAGTCAGATATGGAAAAGATTGCGGAGAAGGAACGGCGCAAGGTGCAGCTGACCGGAAAGATGAGACAGCTGCGTGAAGAGTCTGTGTCTGCGTGGGAAATCGAGAAGCTGGAACTGATGCGTCAGCAGGAGGAGAAGAAAGCGCAGATACAGAAGGTGCAGGAGGAGATCTGGAAGAATAAGGATTTCATCAGTAAATGCAAGTCTGACAATCTGGAGCTGAACACGCAGCTGGCCGACAGGGAGCGCTATTTCCACGAGGATGCGGCCTTCGAAGAGGCGTTTAAGGCATTTATGGAGGGGCGGAAGTCGTCCAATTATGAATACCTGAGAAGGCAGCGCTTAAGTGACCGGGTTCCGATGGAAGAAAAGCTGGAACGTGCCTATCAGGAGCTGGTGGATGTGCGAAGCCACTATATACAGAAATATCCGAACCGGACATTTTCGACGAGTATTAAGGACAACAGGCCTTATGACAGACTGCTTACAAGCCTTGGCTGCGACCACCTCGAGACCTATAAAGAGGCGGCAAAGGAACAGGCACGTTCTGCGGTAGAGCATTTTAAAGATGACTTCATCTTCAAGATCCGCAGTGCCATCCGGGAGGCTTACCAGAGAAAAGACGAGCTCAACCGGATCATCAGCAAGCTGGATTTTGGCAAGGATAAGTACCAGTTTGTGATCACGAAGAATAAAGGGTCGGATGGAAAGTACTACAAGATGTTCATGGACGATTCTCTCCAGATCAACCCGTCCCAGCTGACCGACGCGATGGAGAATCAGCTTAATATGTTTACGATGGAACACGAAGACCAGTACGGCGATATGATGAACGAGCTGATCAATATCTTTATCCCGCCGGACGATGCCACGAGGGAAGAACTCGAGGAAACCAAAAAGAACATGGATAAATATGCGGATTACCGGACCTACCTGTCATTTGACATGCAGCAGATCGTGCAGGGTGAAAAAGACATGACAATCGGGCTGAGCAAGATGATCAAGAAAAACTCCGGCGGGGAGGGACAGAACCCCCTGTATGTAGCACTTCTGGCAAGCTTTGCACAGGTATACCGGATCAACCTGTCACCAAAGATCCAGAGAAACCCGACAATCCGTCTTGTCGTACTCGATGAAGCCTTTTCCAAGATGGACGCAGAAAAAGTTGCAAGCTGTATCTCACTCATACGCGGGCTCGGGTTTCAGGCAATCATCAGTGCAACCAACGACAAAATACAGAATTATCTGGAAAATGTAGACAAGACATTCGTATACGCAAATCCAAATAAGAAGCATATCTCAATACAGGAGTTCGAAAAAGGCGAATTTGCTGAACTGATTGAGGAAGAGTAGTGCCGAGGTGCAAAGGGGTCAGACCCTTTTGCCCTCCATATTCAGAATATTCAGAAAACGGTGCGCAAAAGGGTCTGACCCCTTTGCACCTCAAGGAGGTAAGTTATGGATAGTAAGAAGGACAGCTGGCTGACCCCGGTCCCCAAGCAGTCATTATCGAAGATGGTTGTGGAAAAGATCAAGGAGGGGCTGATCAGCGGTGCTATTACCCCGGGTGAATTTCTGCCGTCCGAGACGGAGCTTTCAGAGAGGTTCGGTGTTGGCAAATCCAGTGTGCGCGAGGCAATCAAGATGCTGGAGGCTCTCGGGGTTGTGGAAATATGTAAGGGAAACGGCAGCAGGATCCGCACGACTGTGGATTCTTCAGTTATGAACCCGCTGATATTCCAGCTGATTCTCCAGAGCAGGGAAGAGAGCAGGGACAAGCTGGTTGAATTCAGGCGCATGATAGAAGTATCAGGCAGCCTTCTGGCTATTGACAATGCCGGGGAAGAGGATATTGCAAAATTGAAGGCGGTCCACGAGCGGACGAAAAATGATTTTAAAAAGGGTAAGGCTACTGTGGATAATGATATGGAATTCCATAATATGATATACGAAAGTACGCACAATCCATTTGTCGTGAGCATTGGCCGCAGTATTATGGAGCTCTTCCAGCCGTCGCTTGTTATTGCCAACAGGGACTATTCAAAGATTGTGACGGACAACCATGATAAAATACTAAAGGCCCTTGAACAGCGTGATAAAGCTGCAATGGAGGATGCGATTATATTATCCCTCGGGAAATGGAAAGAACTGGCACTGGATGAGTGTCTGGATTAGAGAGAAGAAGATGTGTCTGCTAATGAAAGGCGGATGCATCTTTTTTTGTACTTCTTTAAATAAAAACTGCATTTATTTGTGAAATGTGTACATAAATTAAGCGGAAAAATTGTTGAAATAGTCAAAGTTTATAAATCCTATTGACCTTTACCTGAAATAGTGCTAACCTAACATCAGAGAACAGACATCAGATGTCTGATGTCAAAACAAAAAACAAGTTAAAAGGAGAAATTATTATGGCAAACATTTATTATGATGACGATGCAGATTTGGGGCTGGTAATTGACAAAACAGTGGCTATTATCGGTTATGGGAATCAGGGACGCAGCCAGGCGCTTAATATGCGTGATTCAGGGATTAAGAATGTGATCGTGGGAAGCAGGCATGATGAATCTTTCGACCAGGCCAACGAAGATGGATTTATGGTATACTCTATTGAAGAAGCAGCAAAGAAAGCGGATGTTGTGTTCCTTCTTCTTCCTGACGAAGTGGCCCCGGAGATTTATGAAGCACAGATCGCACCATACCTTGAACCGGGCAATGTTTTGAATTTTGCATCCGGTTATAATATTACATTTAAGAGGATCACACCGGCGGAAGGGCTCGATGTAGTTATGGCGGCGCCGCGTATGATCGGCAAGGGGGTACGTGAACTGTTTGTAAGCGGAGAAGGCTCACCGGCATTCGTTGCGGTTCATCAGGATGCTTCCGGCAAGGCACTGGAATACGGAAAGGCACTCTGCAAGGCAATTGGGGCCACAAGGAAGGGAGCGATCGAAGTTACATTTGATGACGAGACCTGTCTGGATCTGATGGCAGAGCAGGGAACATGGCCAATTATTTATAATGTTTTTGTAGAGGCGTTCAGGCTTCAGGTGGAGATGGGGCATCCAGAAGAAGCTGTACTCATGGAAATGTATTTATCCAAGGAGCCGGCAGTTATGATGGAAAAAGCGGCTGAAGTAGGATTTTTCCGGCAGCTCCCGTACCACTCACACACAAGTCAGTATGGTCAGCTGATAGGTTTTAACGATGTAGATACAAGCCAGATCCGCAGTTTCTTAAAAAACCGCTATGACCGTATCAAAGGCGGGGAATTTGCGGAAGAATGGGATAAGGAGCAGCATGAAAATAATCTCAGTACGCTGAATAAGCTTGAGGAGGATGCTTTCAATTGTGATTTCACGAAGGCAGAGGACCGTTTAAAAGCCAGATTAAAGTAAAATCGATACATAAAAGTCGTTCTGCTGTGCGCAGAAACAGCAGAGAAGGAGGACATTTTGAATATCATGGTTTTTGTTTGGTTAGTCGTGGCAATTGCCATTATCCTGTTTGCGATTTTAAAATTGAAACTGAATCCCGCCATAGCACTGGTTCTCGGTAGTATTTTCATGGGGCTTGCATCAGGGCTTGGAGCCTCCAATACAATTACGACTATAGGCAGTGGATTCGGGAACCTCATGACAGGAATTGCACTGCCGGTAGGTTTTGGCGTTATACTGGGTCAATTGCTCTCGGATTCAGGCGGTGCAAAAGTGATTGCAACTACGATGATCCAGAAAACATCTGAGAAGTATGCATTGTATGCACTCGGAATTACCGCATTTCTTCTGTCGGTGCCTGTATTTTATGATGTGACTTTTGTTATTTTAATTCCACTTGCAATTGCGGTATCGAGACAGATCCACAAACCCCTTCCTTATACAGTTGGTGCGATGATTATCGGGGCGGGTGCGGCCCATACGCTGGCGCCTCCGACGCCCAATCCGCTGGCTGCAGCGGAAATCCTGCATTTTGATCTGGGGGTTATGGTCATTGTTGGAATCGTTCTGGGGCTTGTTGCAGCAATGATTGCAATGAAAATATATTTTACCCTCCTTGATAAAGGATTCTGGAATAAAGAAAAAGACGAAACCGGTGTAGAGGTGTATGAAGAACATACGGCAGAGGTTAGAAAAGCGGAACCGACCTTCTTTATGTCGATGATACCGATTCTCCTTCCCGTAGTTTTAATTCTGGTAGGGACTGTAATGGATGCGGTTCTGGAGGAAGTGCCTGAGGCAGTCATATTTTTAAGTAATAAGACAACCGCATTGCTGCTCGGAGCGCTCAGTGCTTATGCAATCTCTGCAAGGGCAATGAATAAAGAAGAACGTGACCAGTCTGCAACAGAAGCATTAAAAAGCTGCGGGATTGTGCTGTTAATTACCGGAGCGGGCGGCTCATTCGGGGCAATTATCAGTGCAACTGGAATGGCGGATATGCTTGCGGATACAATACAAAATATTTCGGCTTCACCGATCGTGGCGCTTCTGATTGCATTTGTCATAGCAGCGCTGTTCAGGGTGGCCCTTGGTTCGGGAACGGTAGCTTCTATTACGACCATGACAATCATGGCATCTGTACCAGCAGCTGTCGGCATGCATCCGGTCTGGATGGCAATTGCATGCCTGTCAGGGTCACTGAGCTGCGGGCATGTAAATGACAGCGGATTCTGGGTAAGCACCAATTTGTCAGGCTTCACCATTACGGGGGGACTAAAAAGCTACACACTCGGAAATGCAATTACTGCGGTTATCGCGATGTTGTTTGCGATTGTCGGATGCTTGGTAATACCGATTTAACTATGAATAGACATCCAATGATTTTATTTTTATAAAGAAGTAAGAACCGGCTGTGGATTTATGCAGCCGGTTTTTGATGTAATATTCAGCAGCACGGCCTGTTTTCAGGGAAAGTTTATGCTTGACAGCATCCCGCAGGCAAAGTAGGATGGAAGAAGAGACACGTTTACATCGACTTCAATTGGAGGTAAAGGTATGAATTACGAGATTAAGGGCGGCGCATTTCCCGTTGTGGAATGTAAACTCGAAGACCGCGAGCAGATGATTACTGAGAAAGGGTCAATGGTCTGGATGAGTCCGAATATGCATATGGAAACAGCCGGAGGCGGAATCGGCAAAATGTTCTCCAAAGCATTTTCCGGAGAAAGTATGTTCCAGAACATCTATACAGCACGCGGTGCAGGGCTGATTGCATTCGGCTCAAGCTTTCCGGGCAGGATCATGCCGGTACAGATTTCCCCGGGGCGCGAAATGATCGTACAGAAGACGGCATTTCTGGCATCTGAAAGCAGTGTGGAATTATCAATCCACTTCAATAAAAAACTGGGAGCAGGCGTATTTGGCGGGGAAGGCTTTATCATGCAGCATCTGTCCGGCAGCGGGACTGCGTTTGTTGAAATCGACGGCGAACTGGTGGAATATGAACTGTCGGCAGGGCAGCAGATTGTCGTTGACACCGGAAATGTTGCCGGCTTCGAGGTAGGCGTCCAGATCGATATCCAGCAGGTACCCGGCCTGAAAAACAAACTGCTCGGCGGTGAAGGCCTGTTCAATACAGTCCTGACCGGCCCTGGAAAAGTCTGGCTGCAGACCATGCCGATCTCCAGCGTAGCAGCGTCTATACGGCCGTTTATTCCGACAGGGAATGCATAATGCCCGGAGCAGATATCGGCTAAATTTTAAGAATATTCTGAATACGGACCGCAAAGGGGTCAGACCCCTCTGAAGAAAGGAGTACTTACATGAGGTTCATGATTGCATCAGATATCCACGGCTCTGCCTTCTACTGCAGGCAGATGCTGGAAGCATACGAAAGAGAGAAGGCGGACAGGCTGTTGCTGCTGGGTGATATTTTGTACCACGGTCCGCGCAATGACCTGCCGAGGGATTATGCGCCGAAGGAAGTCATTGCCATGCTGAATCCGATGAAGGAGCATCTGCTTTGTGTGCGTGGAAACTGTGACACAGAGGTGGACCAGATGGTGCTGGAATTTCCGATCATGGCGGAGTACTGTTTTCTGGATCTTGACGGGCAGTCTGTGTTGGCGACGCACGGGCATGTCTGGAATCCATCCAATCCTTTGATGTTGAAAAAAGGGGATATCCTGTTAAACGGTCATACCCATATCCCGGCATGCGAGGAGAAGGACGGGTATATTTATATGAATCCGGGCTCTGTTTCGATACCAAAAGAGAATTCGGCGCATAGTTATATGATATATGAAAATAAAATCTTTGAATGGAAAGATATGAATGGAGAGGTTTACCGGACATGGAAAACAAATATGCACTGCTGATAGATGCGGATAATGTTTCTGCTAAATACATCAAGCCGATACTAGATGAGCTGTCTAAGTACGGAAATGTAACTTACAAGAGAATTTACGGGGACTGGACGAGTACGTACAGTTCGAGCTGGAAGGAGGAGCTTCTCCAGAATTCGATTACACCGATCCAGCAGTTTAGTTATACACATGGGAAAAATGCTACAGACTCCGCGATGATTATAGATGCTATGGATATGCTGTACACGAGTGATTTGGAGGGATTCTGCCTTGTTTCCAGTGACAGCGATTTTACAAAACTGGCCAGCCGCCTGCGTGAAAGCGGCAAGACCGTGATCGGTATGGGTGAGGATAAGACGCCGGCGCCGTTCCGTAAGGCATGTGATATCTTTACGGTGCTGGAGCTGCTGCTTGAGGATAACATGATCGAGAAGGAAGAGAAACCTTGTGTCCATGCTACCGGAAAAGAAAACAAGAAGAGCAGTACAGATGTAGTGTCCAAGGCACAGATAGAAGAAGCAGTCGTAAAGATTATCACAGAGAACCAGAATGATGATAAGGAGACCGGCCTGGGGGAAGTCGGAAGCCGTCTTGTAAAATTATACCCTGATTTTGATGTGCGCCGTTATGGTTACAGCCTCTTGTCAAAGTTTCTGGAAACATTTCCGAAGCTGAAGCTGAAACAGGATGGAACGCAGGTTACGGTGACGGTTTACGAAGATAAGAGCAAGAAAGAGATGTTGGAAGAGTATGTGATCATGCTCGTGCAGAATGCAGGGGCTCAGGGTGTTTCGCTAGGGACGCTCGGCAATAAGATCAGGAATCGTTTCGGTGACTTTAAGGTGAGAGATTATGGATATTCTCAGTTCAAGCAGTATATCCAGAGCTTCTCGGATATTCAGATCAGGGATGACGGAGAGCAGAACTGGGCGGTATACAATAAGAGCGGTGAAAAATAGTCAGAATTATCTGAAAACGGACCGCAAAAGGGTCAGACCCCTATGCAGATGACTGCATGGGGTCTGACCCTTTTGATCTTTGAAAGATCCATCCCACGGTTTATTTATCATAAATCGTTTTGATTTCCAGAAATTCCTCGTATCCTTCTATACCGCCTTCGCGTCCCAGTCCGGATTGTTTATATCCGCCGAACGGTGAGGCCTCATCCCACTGGCCTTCATTCACATACACGGTTCCGGTTTTCATTTTTCTTGCCGTTTCATTGGCTTCTTTTTCCGGCCCGTATACTGCGCCGGCAAGTCCGTAGATGCTGTCATTTGCTATTTCAATCGCTTCTTCTACTGTCTTGTAAGTTAGTACAACAAGAACTGGTCCAAAGATTTCTTCTCTGGCAATGACCATGTCCGGGGTTACATCACAGAAAATAACGGGTTTTACATTGTAGGAGCCATTATCTTCCGGTACTTCTCCTATTAAGAGGCGTGCGCCCTCGCTTATGCCTGTTTCGATATATTTCCGCACTCTGTCGAACTGCTTTCTGGAAGCAAGGGGCCCGAGTGTCGTTTGTGGGTCGTTAAGCGGGCCAAAATGATATTCCGCCGCTTTTCGTTTCAGGATTTCTTCTATTTTACCCGTTTCATCTTCCGGTACGAGCATTCTTGTCAAGGCGTTGCAGGTCTGTCCCCCGTTGAGCATGACGGTTTCCAGAACCCCGTTTACCCCGTTCTCCCAGTCGCCGCCTTTCAAGAAGATGGCAGCGGATTTGCCGCCCAGCTCCAGAGCCAGTTTTTTGATGTTGCTGAGGCCTTTGATGGCAACAGCCCTTCCGGCATCGGTAGAACCTGTAAAGGAAATCATGTCTACGTCTGGGTGAGCGGCCAGTGCGTCACCCACTTCCCCGCCCCGTCCGGTTACGAGGTTGAATACACCGGCCGGGTAGCCGGCCTTGTGGATTTCTTCTGCAAGGATATAGGCGGTCATTGGTGTGAACTGGCTGGGCTTTAACACAACACAGTTCCCGGCAAGCAGTGCAGGCACTACTTTCTTCTCAATCTGCTCCAGAGGGAAATTCCACGGAGTCAGTCCTCCGACTACCCCGACTGGTTCTCTTACAACAACAGAAGTCTGGCGGCGCTCCTCATATGGGAAGTTTTTCGCAACCTTAATATAATGTTTCGCCTCAAGGATAAACGGATCGGTATGAACTTCGGCGGACACCTTGTAAGGGGAGCCGAGTTCTTTTGTGATCGTTTCAATCAGGTCCTGCCTTCTGGATTCCAGACCGTTTACCACCTTTTCCATCAGGGCCGTCCGCTGTTCAAGCGGCGTATACTGCCAGGTTTCAAAGGCAGCTCTGGCGGCCCTCACAGCCTTGTCAACATCGTTCTTGTTGCCACGCGGGACTTGGGCGAAGATTTCATGTGTGTCAGGGTTCTCAATGTCGATATACTCATGTCCTTCTGATTCAACCCATTCCCCGTTTATATACAATTTACGAATATCCATAAGTTTTCATATCCTCCTTCATCTGAAAAAATGTTGATTCCCGTTGCATCCCGGAATTTGTATGCTACTGAATTTTTTCCGGGGCCATTGCTCTTTCCACGAAAGCTTTTTCTTCTTTGGTGAGTTCATAGCGTGGCTTTCTGACATATCCCCCATTCAATCCTTTGCAGCCGAGAAGATGTTTCAGGGCCTGAACCGGCTTCGGGAAGGATTCCAGAACATCCAGTGACGGAAGGATTCTTTTATAGATTTCTCTTCCTTTTTCCAGATCCTTTTCCTCACACACTGCTTCATACAAAGCCACACAATCCCTCGGAGCCACGTTTGCCAGCATACAGATCCAGCCGCAGGCGCCGGCAGCAAAACTTTCGAAGGCCAGGTTATCACAGCCACAGAATACGGAAGTTGTGTCCGGGGCATCATTCAACACCTGGGTGAGCTTGTGCATATCACCGCTGGATTCTTTTACAATTGCGGCTCTGGGGTGTTTCAGAATCTCATTGTAAGTATCCTGCTCAAGCTCCACACCTGCTGATCCCGGATTGTTATAAACGACGATCGGAAAATCGGTTTCGTCCATCACATAATGATAGAATTTCACGATTTCGTCCTGCGCAGGATGGCAGTAGAACGGAGAAAGCACCATCGCCGCATCGGCCCCGCATGATTTGATATTCTGCACCAGTTTGACAACATCTTCAGGCCTTTCTCTGGAAGCCCCAACAATGACGCTTACACGGCCGTTGATATAAGGAACAATCTCGCGTACATAGTTCATATGCTCTTCGTCGGAAATGCTCTGGTATTCTCCGGTAGCCCCGAGGATGCAGACCCCGTGAACCCCGTTTTCAATCAGCCAGTCCAGATTCTTTTTGGACTGCTCTAGGTCAAACTCCCCGTTTTCTTTAAATGGTGTGACTGCTACCGCATAGATTCCTTTAAACTTTTCATTCATAGTGATATTTTCCTTCCTTTTATTCCCGCACTTTTCTGCGAAGTCTTGTATTAATTGCAAATCCTGCCGAAACTTAATTGCAAAAACTTTCGAAACTTAATTGCTAAATCTCTCGAAACTTAACGGAGAGAGGTCCATGAAAGTTTCCTCCCCTGCGATGATATCTGCCATACATTTTCCCGTAATAGGGGAGAGTCCGATGCCGTCCCCTTCGTGCCCTGCCGCAATATAAAATCCCGGGATTGCAGTGCCGGAAACGATGGGCATGTGGTCCGGGGTAAACGGGCGCAGGCCACTGTATGCCCGGATTACCTTGATGCCGGCGATGACAGGGAAGAAGCGGATTGCCCGTTCGGCCAGCGCCTGCATGACATCAATCTCACTGCGGATATCCTCTCCGACAAAACTTCTGGAGGAGCCGATCAGGAAGTTATTGGATGTCGTCGGCTCGAAAACGAAGGCCACTTCATTTCGTTTTACCCGTTCGGATACCGGTCTTTCATAGTCTCCACTCTGGAATTTTGTCAGCATATACCCGAACTCATGCACCTTTCTGCGCGCCACACGGAAGGTCTGCTCAGAAACGAGGATCTGTCCCTGCCTGGCACGGATCGGAATATCGAGTCCCGCCATTTTGCCGATTAGCGGTGCACGCACGCCGCAGGCATTCACAACATTTTTAGCCAGAATGGTTCCGTTTTCACAGAAAATGGAAAAATAATTCTCTTCCTTTTTCAGGTCCACGACCGGGTTGTGCAGAGAGAGTACGGCACCCAGTCGTTCGGCCGCCAGTGCGAAGGCGTATGCCAGTCCGATGGGATATACGGAGCCGTCAGAGATGGTCTCCAGTCCGCCGTAAATATCTTTCGCGAGATAGGGTTCGTCTTCCAGCACTTCTTTGTGGTCCAGCATTCTCATCTCGATTCCGCATTGCTTCATATCGCTGCAGAATCGGGAGGCAATCTCGAATTCTTCTTCTGTTTCTGTCAGATAAAGACTTCCTTTTTGGGTCCATTCAATGTTATAATCCAGTTCCTTTTCGAGTCCGGGAAACATATCCTGGCTTGCTTTTGCGAACAAGGCATCGAAACCCGGCTGTTTATCACATACGAGAATATTTCCGTCACTTCTGCTACTTGTGGAATCTGCAATATCACCCGCATCTATGAGGATGACATCCGCTCCTTTTTTGGCGTTGTAGTAAGCACATGAGGTTCCGATGGAACCGGCTCCGATCACAGCTATATCATATATCTGGCTCATATCACACCTCCTTCTTTGTCCCGGCCAGTTCCCCGAACGTGGTCGGCCTGACAGGCGGTCGGTCCGTACTTCCGGTCAGGGTATCCGGAGCGCTGCCAAGTTCCTCGGCCAGAATGCGGCTGACAAGCTTTCCGCAGGTTCTGCCCTGGCAGAGTCCCATGCCGGCACGGCATCTTCTTTTTACTTCCGTGACAGTGGTCGCTTTCTTATTGCGGATCGCATCCCGGACTTCCCCGGCCGTGATCTCCTCACAGCGGCATACGATCACATCATCGTCCAGTACGCCTTCCGGCTCCACATTTTCAAAGCCTTTCCCTGGTTCAGGCAGAACGAGTCTTCTCATGGTCCTGACGTCATCCACCTTATCCGTAGGGACTGCCAGCGTAATCACAGGAGTATGGTCATTTTTCTTTGGATTCATAACTCTTACCACCGTACCTTCACAGACATATTCACCGGCCCTGCTCAAAGCCTCTGCCTTGTCTCCTTTTTCCGGGAGCGGCAGGTATTCGAAAGGAAAACTAATCAGAGCCTCCGATTCAGAATAGGTCTTATCCACAACGAAAATAGCGAGTCCGGAGCAGGCTGCCACACAGGAGCCGCAGCCGGTACAGCTGTCCTCATCGATTCTTGGAGTATTGGTGATCGGGGTTCCGATTTTAATCGCATGGAACGGACACGCCGCCTCACACGGATTACAGGGGATCTCCTGCACACATTCCGCAATTGCAACCGGGCCTCTGGCAAAACGTTCCTCACTCGGCCAGCCGTTTGCAGAGACGATTTCTTCTCTGGAAGGATAGCCGTCGTATATCAATCCTCTTTGTTTTTCCATTACATGGTCACCCCCATTTCTATCACACGGTTTTTTGCATTCATGCGCCGCTCCCCGAAGGGTCCCTGGCGCAGGGATGCGAGCCGGTCTCTGATTTCCTCTTTTTTCTGTTCTGCATCTGCCCGGTTTAAATGACCAAGTGCACAGGAGACGGATACTGCGGCAAGGCGTCCCTCGTCCATTGCGGTGCTGGCTTCTTCCACACCCGCCGTATCACCGGCCACGTAGATGCCCTCCACACTCGTTTCCATATCCGCATTATGGATGGGCATGAAACCTCCGAGCTCCGGAATAAAGCCATGCTTTACTCCCGCCATCTGTGCAAGTTCGCTTAAGGGCCTTAATCCCACTGCAACGCAGATGGTATCGACGTCAATCTTTCGTTCCGTACCTTTTAAAATCTGTCCGTTTTCGAATCGGGCTATGACGGCTTCCTCTACCCGGTCACTGCCTCTGGCCTCTGCTATTGTATGGCCTATGAAAAACGGTACTCCGGCTCTTTTTAACTTCGCTGCATGGACACCGTATGCACCGATCCGCGGCATTCCTTCCACAATTCCCACAACATCCGCCCCTGCCTGCAGGAGCTGGTAGGCAACAATGACGCCTACATTGCCGGAGCCGATCATTAGAATTCTTTTTCCGGGCAGCACCCGGTTTACATTTACCATTGTCTGGGCCGCGCCGGCACCCATGACTCCCGGGTAAGTCCATCCCGGAAAACGAAGCGGGTTTTCCGCACCACCGGTACAGATGAGAATACTCTGAGCCTCTACTGTTTCTGTGATGCCGTTTCGCAGCACAGCAACCCTTTTTCCTGCGAAAATGCCGATCACCGAGCTCTCCAGCCAGACTTCAACGCCTAGCTCTTCGGTTTCTTTTAAGAGCTGCTTTCCGATTTCAAACCCGCGGATACCTGCGCTGTGCGCCTGTGACCCGAAAAACTTATGGAGCTGTTTGAAAAACTGTCCTCCGGCGGTCCTGTTCTCATCGACCAGAAGGACTTGACATCCATTTTTCGTCGCTTCGATCGCTGCTGCAAGACCGGCCGGGCCGGCACCGATAATTACAACTTCTCTTTTCATGGCTTCTTCCTCCCGTAACCTTCCTGTGTTTCGACGGTCATGCCATCCTCCACCGGAGTGATGCACGTCCTTACGTTTGCCTTGCCGTTTACCGTCATGACACAGTCCGTACACTGACCGATTCCGCAGAAAATACCGCGTGGTTTGTGCTCTTTTGCTGTATATCTGTGGATTTTAATCCCGTTTGCAAGCAGGACGGCCGCAATCATTTCGCCCTTCTTTGCCTGCATTACTTTTCCGTCCACGGTGATCTCTACAAATTCTTCGCAATTATCTTCACCCAGTATGGGATGATTTTTTACCCGCATTTCATCCATTTCACTGCCTCCTGTTTTATGTTTTACGCCAGCTGGTATCCCATCGGGAAAATATCTTCCGGGTCCAGCATAAATGTGTGGATTCCTGTTATAAACGCCCGTCCCCTGACTTCCGGAAGGACTGCCGGCAGACCGCCTACTTCAGCGTCATCAACATAGGTACATTCAAATCTTCCGCCGATGATGCTCTCATGGGTAAAAGACTCTCCCTTTTTGATTGCACCCTTCTTCGCCAGCACCGACAGTTTGGCGGATGTCCCGGTTCCGCACGGGGAGCGGTCGATGGCTCCGGGCGGGATTACAACGGCATTTCGGATGAGGTTCGGTTCGTCCTTGCTGTTTTCATAAAACTCTACGTGGGTCACATGATTTGCAAAAGGAATCTCAGGATGCACAACCCGGATCTGCTGGTTAATATAGCTTTTTAACAGATTTCCGGTTTCAATAATTTTTCCGGAGTTCTTCGGTTCCAGAATCAATCCTGCAGAGGCAGCGGGCAGAATCGCATAAATATTGCCACCGTATGCAATATCCAGTGTCAGCGGTCCGAATTCTTTCGTGTCAACGGTCACATTTTCTGCCATCACAAATGCCGGTGCATTTAAAAATGAAACGCTCCTGGCCTCCCCGTTTACAACTTCAATCTTGAGCCTGACAAGACCGGCGGCGGTGTCCAGAGTGACATATGTAAAGGGCTCCGTTACTTCAATCATTCCGGATTCAACGAGGGCGGTTCCGACACCGATCGTGTCATGGCCGCACATCGGCATCCAGCCGCCGACTTCAAAATAAAGCACCCCAATATCGGCTTCTTCGCGGCAGGGGGAAGTAATGATCGTTCCGGACATGACTTCATTGCCTCTTGGCTCATACGTTAGAAGCTGCCTGACCCAGTCACCTTCCGTCCTCATATACTGAAGCTTCTCCAGCATCGTATTACCCTTAATGTATGGAATCCCGCCCAATACATTTCTTGTCGGTTCTCCGCTGGTGTGAGTGTCAATCGTATGAAACGTCTTTTTAATTTTCAAAAATTTTTCCTCCTTCACGAAAATTTGTATACGATTTAATTATTTGTATACATTTATACTGTTAACTTCATTCTATCATTCTTTCTGACAAAAACAAGTGGTGAATTTCATTTTTGTGAATTATTTTCGCTTGAATGTGAAAAAAATAACTTAAAATGTTGCTTGAAATGAAAAATAAGCAATAAAAGCATCATTATTGTGAAATATTTGTTTATGTAAATGAATTTACGAGCCTAGTAAGACATATACCTAAATACTTAACGAGGTATTTTACGAGTTTAGTATTTATGGTATAATGCTCGCACTTGGCGAGGTATTTACGAGGCTAGTAAGACATACACCTAAATACTTAACGAGGTATTTCACGAGTTTAGTATTTATGGTACAATAGAAAAACCGGCAGGTCCCGGGGACGGATAAGATTTCACCTTCGGGACTGCCAAATACTGAGATTTCATGCAGAAAGGAGACTATCAATATGAGTCAGGCCGATACGATCGGAGAAAAAATAAAAGCAATCCGCACCTCACAAAATCTGACATTAAAGCAGTTAAGTGAACTGACAGGATTGTCCACAGGCTTTCTGTCACAGTTGGAGAGGGGGCTGTCGTCCATTGCAGTGGACAGTCTCGAGGTGATAGCAAATGCCTTAAACGTAAACCTCGGTGTCTTTTTTGACAGCTATTCCGAAAAAAACGATGAACCTGTCATGTACAGCTTTTCACAGCGCTATAACCAGACGGCGTCCAAGATTTTTCAGGCTGTCCTGAACCACGATGTGTCATCCTTTGCAATGCTGCCAAGACTCACCCAGCTCATGCCCCAGGCCAATCTGGATGAAGAAGAGCTTGAGATGTATAACCATAAAGGCGAAGAATTCATCTATGTACTCGAAGGTACGGTCACACTCCTTTTAGACTCCCAGAGATACACATTAAATCCGGGCGACTGTGTACAGTTTTCATCCAATAAAGACCATAACTGGATGAACTGTACCAACAAGATAGTTAAACTATTAACTGTTAATATTCCAAGCCCTTTTTACGAAGAAAAAGAGTAAAATTGTGCATATTGTACAAAAATAGCAGGAACAAGGTCAGGCTCTGAGGCAGAGGGCAGGGCCTTTTTTTGTTTCATAGGTAAGTACGTCCTATGAAACAAAAAGCCCTCCCGGCGGGATGCGCACTGTTGCGTAAGTGGTAGATGTCGCAGAGCGACCGCCGCAGGCGCGAGTTTCGCAAGCGAAACTCTATTTTACGTCTGGACCGCAAAGGGGTCAGACCCTTTTGCGGTTATCTGTCTTGTCACCTGTAAACTTATATGCTATAATAGTGAAAATTTACCGCAGATTTTATCTGCAAGTGAAATCCGCCGGTTTAGCGGGCGGGGGAAGGTGTGAAAAAGATGTCTATAGTTGATGAGATTCATGCATTGAAAAAGGAAAAGAATGCAGTTATACTGGCACATTATTATGTGAATCCGGAGGTTCAGGATATCGCCGATTATATAGGGGATTCTTTCTATCTCAGTAAAGTGGCGGTCGGTTTGAAGGAGCAGACGATTGTGTTCTGTGGGGTATCGTTTATGGGAGAGAGCGCGAAGATCCTGAATCCGGAGAAGACGGTCCTGATGCCGGATGCGTCTGCTGATTGTGCAATGGCGCATATGGCCGATGAGGAGACAATTCAAAGGGTGCGCAGGGAATACGATGATCTGGCGGTCGTGTGTTACATTAATTCAACCGCGGAGTTAAAAGAACTGTCTGACGTTTGTGTCACTTCGGCAAATGCGGTGAAGATCGTGAAGGCGCTGCCGAATAAGAACATATTTTTTATCCCGGACAGGAATCTGGCACATTTTGTAGCGGAGCAGGTACCGGAGAAGCATTTTGTATACAATGAAGGATACTGTCCTGTTCATGAAAGAATGAGAATAGATGAAATTGTGAGAGCGAAGGAAGCACACCCGGAAGCGCTCGTCCTGACCCATCCGGAGTGCCCGAAAGCCATACTGGACATCTCTGATTACATAGGAAGTACAAGCGGGATTATCGATTATGCGGCAAAGAGCGACTGCGGGGAATTTATAATATGTACGGAAAACGGTGTCCGCCATAAGCTCGAACAGGACAACCCCGGAAAGAAGTTTTATTTTACGGAGACAGAGCCCGTCTGTCAGGACATGAAGACTATCACATTGGAAAAGATACGTCATGTCTTAAAGACAGGCGACAATGAAGTTCATGTGTCAGATGCACGCAGAGAAAATTCCAGAAAACCTCTGGAGAGGATGCTTGAACTGGCAAAATAGGAAAAGCTCGGGGAGGCTGGTTATGGAAATAAAGACAGACATCGTAATCGTAGGCACGGGTGTGGCCGGTTTATTTGCTGCACTGAATCTGCCGAAAGACAAGAAAATAGTCATGATCACAAAATCAGATCTGGAAAGCAGTGATTCATTTCTGGCACAGGGGGGGATTTGCGTCCTGAGGGGCGAAGAAGATTACGATAGTTATTTTGCAGACACCATGAATGCGGGGCATAATGAAAACCGCGGGGAGTCTGTGGAGATTATGATTAAAAGTTCCCCGGATATTATAAATGACCTGGTAGGCTATGGCGTTGAGTTCGAGAAAAATGGTGAGGAATTTGCCTATACCCGCGAGGGGGCCCACTCTAGGCCGAGAATACTGTACCACAAAGATATTACCGGAAGAGAGATTACAAGCAAGCTTCTGGCACAGGTAAAGAAGCTTGAGAATGTTACGATTCTGGAATACACGACTATGACAGATATTATAGAAGAAAACGAAAAATGCGCAGGGGTCATCACCGATAAGGGAGAGATCCGCGCAGACTTTACAATTCTGGCGAGCGGCGGGATCGGGGGAAGGTACAGGCATTCCACGAATTTTCCGCATCTGACGGGTGATGCGCTGGATATCTCGAAAAACCACGGGATCAGGCTGGAGCATCTCGATTATGTACAGATTCATCCGACAACGCTCTACTCAAAGAAACCCGGGAGGCGTTTCCTGATCTCTGAGTCAGTCCGCGGCGAAGGTGCCGTGCTGTACAACAAGGACAAAAAACGTTTTGTGGACGAGCTTCTTCCGAGGGATGTAGTGACTCAGGCCATCCATGAGCAGATGGAGAAGGACGGGACAGACTATGTCTGGCTCTCAATGGAAAACATTGATACAGAGACTATCATGTCTCATTTTCCGAATATTTACCAGCATTGTCTGGAAGAAGGATTTGACGTGACAAAAGAATGCATCCCGGTGGTACCGGCGCAGCATTATTTCATGGGAGGAATCTGGGTGGATTCAGACAGCAGGACCTCGATGGAAAAATTATTTGCGGTGGGAGAGACAAGCTGCAACGGAGTACATGGCGCCAACCGGCTGGCAAGCAATTCACTGCTCGAGAGTCTTGTATTTGCAAAACGCGCGGCATCGAAAATCAGGGAAGAGTATCATGTACCAGAACGTTTTCCTGATAAAATGTAAAAAAAGGAGATATTAGAAATGAATAAGATTACAATGACGCTTCAGGCAGACAACTTAATCTTAGAAGCCTTGAAAGAAGATATATCAAGCGAGGATGTTACAACAAATTCGGTTATGAAAGAGGCCGTGAAAGGCGAAGTCGAACTGATCTGCAAGCAGGATGGAATCATTGCGGGACTCGACGTATTTAAAAGAGTTTTTGAACTTCTGGATGAACAGGTGGAAGTGGAATTCAATTGTCAGGATGGTGATGAGGTTAAAAACGGACAGCTGATGGGAAAAGTGACAGGAGATATCCGCGTCCTTTTATCCGGGGAGAGAGTTGCGCTGAATTATCTCCAGAGGATGAGCGGGATTGCTACATATACACATTCTGTTGCAGCACTTCTGGAAGGAAGCAAAACAAAGCTTCTGGATACAAGGAAAACAACACCGAACATGCGCATTTTTGAAAAATATGCCGTACGTGTCGGGGGCGGATATAATCATAGATATAACCTGTCTGACGGAGTGCTTTTAAAGGATAATCATATCGGTGCGGCAGGAAGCGTAACAAAGGCCGTCCAGATGGCAAAAGAATATGCGCCGTTTGTACGGAAAATTGAGGTGGAAGTAGAGAATCTGGATATGGTAAAAGAAGCTGTAGAAGCAGGCGCGGACATTATCATGCTTGACAACATGACGACAGAAGAGATGCAGGAGGCAATCCGCGTGATCGGCGGAAGGGCCGAGACAGAATGCTCTGGGAATGTGACAAAGGAAAATATCAGCCGGATTACATCTCTCGGTGTAGATTACGTGTCCAGCGGGGCACTGACACATTCAGCCCCAATACTGGATATTTCACTGAAGAACCTGCATGCAGTATAACAAGGGGAACCCAATTTGCAGAAAAAATCAGGAGGTGACAGCGTCAGATGATGACAGGCCCAGAACGAAGAAGTGATATAATCAGCCGTATCAAAAACAGTGCTGTACCGGTTTCCGGCAAGGCGCTGGCACAGGCTTACGAGGTAAGCCGCCAGGTTATCGTACAGGATATCGCATTGATCCGCGCATCCGGTCACGATATTATTTCTACAAATCGCGGTTATATACTCAACGCACCGAATATCGCCAGCAGGACATTCAAAGTTCAGCACACGGATGACGAACTGGAAAACGAACTATGTTCCATCGTAGACCTCGGCGGCAGGATCGTGAATGTTATGATCAACCACAGGGTGTACGGACACATGGAGGCAGTTTTAAATATCAACTCCAGACGGAAGGTGATGGAGTTCATGGAAGATATCAAAAGCGGGAAATCAAGTCCGCTTAAGAACATCACGTCCAACTATCACTACCATAAAGTAGAGGCAGAAAATGAAGAAACACTGGATTTGATTGAGGAAATGCTCATCAGGAAAGGATTTCTGATTCAGAATTAAAAAAGCCGGGGCATCTGGCTCCGGCGGAGAAAGGAATGAAAAGAAAATATATTTTAAAAAGCATTTATGCTTTGTATGATTATAAGATAACCTTTATTTGTGATAAAATTGTGATGTCGAAATTAAGAGTTTGTAAAGGAATCATTAACACTTACTGAACTATTGATTTGGTTCCGTACGACAGGGGGGCCAGTCAGGTATTCAGCCAGATTTCCTGCTGACTTTCATAAGAACTGCCTTGACATTCCGATTTTGCTGTGATACGCTTTTTAACAGACCAAATAGAATATTCACTTGGAAAACGCAGTGACGAAGAGAGTAACCTGAAGGACATTCTACAGAGAAATCCCACATAAACCCGGTCAGGGTTCCTAGCTGAGAGGGATGAATGAAGCACAGGCGAACATGGCTTCCGAGCGGCGCACCGAACAGAGGACAGTACGAAAGAATGCATGGCCATCATGAACGGAAGGGCCGGTTATTTGTCCTGTGCAAGGCTGCGATGGGTTCGCCCTTTATAGCGAGGAAGTGCTGACGGCATATCTAACAGATGCATACGGCACTTGCTGAGGTTCTGTCCGTGAGGAGAGAGCAAAGTAGAAGTGGTAACACGGATAACTCCGTCTTCTTAACAAAAGAAGACGGTTTTTTTATTTCATAGGAAAGTACTCCTATGAAATAAAAAGCCCTCCGGGGGATGCGCACTGCGGCGTATAAGGTAGATGTCGCGATGCGACCGCCGCAGGCGCGAGTTTCGCAAGCGAAACTCTATTTTACAAAACTTCAAAAAGGTACAGGGCTCTCAGCGTTTTGGTACACCACAAAAGTTAATTAGGGACGTAGTAAACCTTAAAAAGATTACGTCCCCAAGGAGGGTTTTAGGATGGACAAGTATTATATTACAACCGCGATTGCCTATACGTCAGGCAAGCCGCACATCGGAAACACATACGAAATTGTTCTTGCGGATGCAATTGCAAGATACAAGCGAAGCCAGGGATTTGATGTGTTTTTTCAGACTGGCACAGATGAGCATGGTCAGAAGATTGAGTTAAAGGCAGAAGAGGCCGGAATTACACCAAAGGAATTTGTTGATGGCGTTGCCGGCGATATTAAGAGAATCTGGGACCTGATGGATACTTCTTATGATAAGTTTATCCGTACGACTGACGATTATCATGAGAAACAGGTTCAGAAGATTTTCAAGAAGTTATATGACAAGGGTGATATTTACAAGGGGCATTATGAGGGCATGTACTGTACTCCGTGTGAGTCTTTCTTTACAGAGTCTCAGTTAGTGGATGGGAAATGTCCTGACTGTGGCCGTGAGGTTCAGCCTGCGAAAGAGGAGGCTTACTTCTTTAAGATGAGCAAATATGCAGACCGCCTGATCGAACATATCAATACACATCCGGAATTTATTCAGCCGGTATCACGTAAAAATGAGATGATGAATAACTTCCTGCTTCCGGGACTTCAGGATCTGTGTGTGTCCAGAACTTCCTTTAAATGGGGAATTCCTGTGGATTTTGATCCGAAGCATGTTGTCTATGTGTGGCTAGACGCCCTTACCAACTACATCACGGGCATCGGATATGACTGTGACGGTGAGTGTACGGACCAGTTTAAGAAGGACTGGCCGGCGGACCTGCATTTGATCGGAAAAGATATCATCCGTTTCCACACGATTTACTGGCCGATTTTCCTGATGGCTCTGGACCTTCCTCTGCCAAAGCAGATTTTCGGGCATCCGTGGCTGCTGCAGGGTGATGGCAAGATGAGCAAGTCCAAAGGAAATGTGCTCTATGCCGATGAACTGGTTGATTTCTTTGGTGTTGACGCCGTGCGCTACTTTGTTCTCCACGAAATGCCGTTCGAAAATGACGGTGTCATTTCCTGGGAGCTGATGGTAGAGCGTCTGAACTCAGACCTTGCAAATACGCTCGGAAATCTGGTAAACCGTACTGTTTCCATGACAAATAAATACTTCGGCGGTGTCGTATCCGATAAAGGCGCAGCAGAAGAAGTCGACGCAGACTTAAAGGCTGTAGTTGAGAACACACCAAAGACCGTTAAAGACAAAATGGATGACCTCCGGGTTGCAGATGCGATCACAGAAATATTCAATCTGTTCAAACGCTGCAACAAATATATTGACGAAACAATGCCGTGGGTACTTGCAAAAGACGAAGACAAAAAAGACAGGCTGGAGACCGTACTCTGGAATCTGATCCAGAGCATTTCCGCAGGTGCAGTCCTTCTGGAATCCTTCATGCCATCCACAAGCAAGAAAATTCTGGCTCAGCTCAATAACGGCCATGTAACAGACAAGCCGGAAATTCTCTTCCAGAGGCTGGACCTGGAAGAAGTAATGAAAAAAGTCGAGGAACTACACCCTCAGGCAGAGGAAACTTCAGAAAATGCAGAGGATGAGAATGTGATCGACATCGAGACAAAGCCGGAAATCACATTTGAAGAGTTCGGTGCAATGCAGTTTCAGGTAGGCGAAATTATTGCCTGTGAAGCAGTAAAAAAATCCAAAAAACTACTTTGCTCCCAAGTGAAAATCGGAAGTCAGGTAAAACAAATCGTTTCCGGAATTAAGAACTATTACTCTCCAGAAGAAATGGTTGGCAAAAAAGTCATGGTACTTGTTAACTTAAAACCAGCCAAACTTGCGGGGGTATTGTCAGAGGGAATGCTGCTTTGTGCAGAAGATGCAGAGGGAAACTTGGCATTAATGACACCTGAGAAAAACATGCCATCAGGAGCGGAAATTCGTTAAAAACATATGTGAAAAAAATAACGGGGGACGTAGTATTTCTAAGGAAGGCTACGTCCCCAATTAAAAGCCTTTTTCTTTTTTTACGATGTAAAGTGGCCGTTTTTTTGTCTCCATGTAATCTTTTGATATATACTGTCCGAGTACGGATATGAACAGCAGCTGTATTCCATTCAGGATGAGGATCAGCAGTATGATCAGCATGACCCCGTTCAGGGCGTATCCGAAAAATATTGTGCGGACTGCGGCGGTGATTCCGAGGATGATTCCGAGGATGAGCAGGAGGATTCCCGTGCTCCCGGCCAGTCTGACCGGGGCGGTTGAGAAGGAGTATATCCCGTCCAGTGCGTATTTAAACAGGCTTTTCAGGTTCCATTTACTGTCTCCGGCGGCCCGTTCGACATTGTGGAACGGGATCCATTTGGTGTCAAATCCGATAAAGGAGAAGATTCCTTTCATATACCGGTTATATTCCTTAAATTCGAGAATCGAATCGGCCATCGCCCGGTTCATCATTCTAAAGTCGCCCGCGCCGTCGCTCATATTGAGGTCGCACAGCCGGTTGATTACTTTATAGAAGTTCCGCGAAAGAAAATTCCGGACTTTTCCTTCGCCCTCTCGGTCTTCGCGGAATCCGGCACAGCAGTCGTAGCCTTCGTTTTTGAGGACATCGTACATTTCCTTGAGCAAGGAAGGGGGATGCTGGAGGTCTGCATCCATGAAAACGCAGTACTCACCGCAGGCATGCTGTAATCCCGCATACATGGCGGCCTCTTTGCCAAAATTTCTGGAAAAGGAAAGGTACTTGCAGCGCTTGTCCTTATAGACAAGGCTCTCCAGTATCTCAGGCGTGTGGTCCCGGCTGCCGTCATCTATAAAAATGAATTCGCACTCTGCTGTTTCGATTTCCCGTACCGCTTTTTCTGTCTCCTCATAAAAGAGAAGGAGCACCTGTTCTTCGTTGTAGCAGGGGACAATGATACTGATTCTGTCCATAAATTAATCCCTCCGTTGCATGTTTTTTGCCTGTAAATTTTTCCATCCGGTAATTACGGCCGATATTAGATAAATCAGGAAGCAAAGAATGCTAATCACATATCCGGCCTTCTGACCGGGAGCGTGGAATAGGATCCGGATATCATGTGTCCCCTTTTCCAGCTTTACTCCGGCAAACGCCTGATTTATTTTTAATATAGGTACATTTTTCCCATCAACTGTAATTTCCATTCCTTTTTGAAGTGGAATTGAGGTTACAAAATATCCGTCCGCTGCGGCATCTGCAGTGCAGGATAAGATTTCGCTGCCTTCTGTATCGTGATTCTCCACAGGGGTATACTGTTTTTCCCCGAGCAGCTGCTCATCATAAAGATGCCAGGTGATATTTCTTATAAAATATTTTCCCTTCGAAAACTGGAACTTAATGTTTTTAAGCCCTTTCCCTTTTGAATCGGACAGCTGATAATGGAAGGTGTCGTTTTCATTCGGATAAGGTGCATAAGCGCCGGAAAGTTTATTTCTCATGCTGTTAATATCGATGACTACGGCATTCTTTCCATGATTTATAACGTCGAAATCGAGCAGCAGTATTTTATCTTTTAAGGTATGTTCCAGTGCCATTGTGACCGAAGTTTCTTTCTTTACGTCCAACAGGTATCCGCCGTTGGTTTTGGTGACACGGATTGTGTCGGGAAGAACCAGGTCTTTAAAAGCCGGTGCATATTCCTTCATTCCTTTCGCATAATCAGAAACGGCTGTGACCTCACCGTCAGAAACGGCTGTGGCCTCACCATCAGAAATGGCCGTGTCCTCATTGTCGGAAACGACGGTTTCCTCACTGTCAGGAACAACGGTATAACGTGTAATCGCATCCAGACGGTCGTATTGGTTCAGCCTTAGAAACTGGGAATCAGTGATGCAGGAGCTGGTCACATAGGCAATCGGCAGTACGTTTTTGTTTTCTGCGAATACGATTCGGCCTTTTTTTGATTGGGATACAATCTGGTAACCACAGGGGATATTATCCTCTGTTGTCTGCAGATAGCGCACCCCGAGGAAATTCAGCAAAAAAGGATTGGCTGACGGCAGAACGGCGAGCCTGTTGTTGATCTGTACTGCGGAGTGAAAGGTATCATAGTAGAGGTTCGAATAATCCTTATTGGTGATGGAAGAGTACATTCCGCTTTTCTGCACCGTGGTATCCGAGGTAAGATTACAGGAAGCCAGTACATCTGCAAGGCTGTCATAGCGGTAGAGCGGGTCCATCACGGGGGTATCCGTATCTGAAGC
Organism: Clostridium sp. AF19-22AC; assembly: GCF_003479085.1. NCBI lineage: Bacteria > Bacillati > Bacillota > Clostridia > Eubacteriales > Clostridiaceae > Clostridium > Clostridium sp. AF19-22AC. The sequence goes on from NZ_QUGN01000025.1 coordinate 36,235, forward strand.
AGTTATTTCCTGTTCAAATACATCGTTTTTGTCTACGAAATCTTCTGTCTGCATAGTCTGCAAAAACAGCACACACGGCATGATGCAGAGGAGAAGGTGTGATACCAGAAAACGAAGCTGATCTGTCTTTTGGCTGCATCGTATTTTCTGCCAGATTGCAACAAAGACCAGAATTCCTATGTCAGCGACAATCCATTTGAAATTACCGGAATACATCCACGCCGGTAAGAAGGCCGCAATGATGAGACAGGGCCAGAGTTTCCAGTGAAGGTGTTCCTGTCCGGTATCTTCCGGGGCCGATGCGGGGTTCGGGCCGATGTCCCCCTGACGCAGCAGACTGAGGATTTTCGTACACTGCAGTAAAATAAGAGGAACAAAAGGAATTAGAATCTTCGCGCGCGCATACAATGTACCGTTAAGCACCCATGATGCAAAGAACCAGGTGGATATAATCAAAAGAAAAATACTGTCAGTCCGGTATTTTTTACTTGTAACGCCGAGAATCAGTGCATAAAGGCAGACAGCGGTCAGCCCCATCCCGTATGGACTGTAAAGGATGGACTGAAGATTCAGTGACACGCCGAATATTTCCGGCAGGCTTAAACTTGCGGACGCCCGGCGGTGTTCCAGTATGACCAGCCCGGTCGGAATCAGGAGTATGGCAGCCATCCCGATGGAAAGAAAAACTGATTTCAGAAAGCAGGGAAATCCTTTTTTCCAGAAAGTGAGGCCTTCCTGCCTAAGCCAGTACCACCCAATTACTGCAAGGCATGCAATCGAGTAATAAAAACTATTTACATAAATAAAAAATAAAATCAACGGCAGAAACCGGAACCGTCTTTTTTTAACGGCTATTAGTGCCAGAATCAGGAAGGGCATATAATTGACAAACATGACCTGCCGGTGTGTATGGAAAAAACATGCCGCCGTCATAAAAAGCAGGCTTCCGGCAAAGGCAGATAGGCTGTCGATTCCGTCTTCTGACTTCAGGAAATAATAAAACAGCAGGACAGAGCATAAATATCCTGCCAGCATATAGCCGATTAGGAGATACACCATCGGCACTGATGGCAGCAGGCACCCGATGACGATATCCGGGCGCAGATATCCATAATAGGAAAACTGGTATCCGTTGCTTCCGGAGCCCAGCGGCAGAAAGGCAGGGACAAGCGTTTTCTGCTCAATGCAGGTATCACGTATCGTCTCGGCCAGCCGGACATGCTGGCTCAGCCAGTCCGTATAGGAGCCATAAAAAGTATCTTTTGGCACCACTGTCAATATGAACAAAATGAAGAGCCCGGTTAAAAGCACGGGGAAGAAATATTTTTTTCGGGTCATAACGCTCTCCTTCCAAATAAATTCAACAGTATTTAATATACCCGCTATTTCTTAAAGATTGCCCAAACTGAATCTGAAGAATTCTTAAGATGGAATGTATTTTTTCAAAATTCATGTATAATGGTACTTATTTAGAAGTACTGTTATTAAGAAATCCGACGTAAGGGGGAGCATAGAAATGGAACCGGTGAGTATATTAGTCGTTGATGATAATCCTGAAATCCGTGAAATTATTCAGATTCTGCTTCAGGGAGAAGGATTTTCGATCGAACAGGCGAAAAATGGTATGGAGGCGCTTCAGGCCCTCGTGGGACAGGCATTTGACCTGATTATTCTGGACATTATGATGCCGGGAATGAATGGCTATCAGACATGTCTGGAAATCCGCAAGCAAAGCAATGCACCGATCCTGTTTCTGAGCGCAAAGGGGCAGGAAGGCGACAAGACACTCGGATTTTCAAGCGGGGGAGATGATTATCTTGTAAAGCCGTTTTCCTACAATGAACTGGTCAGCCGTTCCAAAGCGCTCATACGGAGGTACCAGATCTACAAAGGCAAGGATGCCGCATCAGAGACTTTAAAGCCGCAGGATAACATAAAGGGAATGGCATCGCACGGTTCTGACAGCCACATCATACACTTTCATCATTTAGAAATAGATGAGTCTGCGGAGACTGTTTTTACCGGAGGGCATCAGATCGAACTCACTGATACAGAATATGCCATGCTGCATTTGCTTGTGAAAAACCGCAGGCAGATATTTTCCGCAGAACGGCTCTATGAGGCAGTCTGGGAGGAGGAGTACTATTATGGGGCAAATAATACGATTATGGTCCATATCCGCAATCTCAGAAAGAAGATAGAAAAAGATCCGAAAAATCCGGTCATGATAAAGACTATATGGGGAAAGGGGTATCGGTGTGATTAAAAGAATGTCTGCCCGCATCCGTAAATTAAAAATCAGAACTAAACTATCCCTCCTTATGCTGACATCGGCTGTAATCAGCCTTCTGTTATTTTCATTTTTATGGAAAAACGTCGGGAACGCATGGGATTTTTTATGCAGGTATCCGGCGCTGTCGTGGGACAAGCAGGGGCTCATCGAGACGCTGAAGGAAACGGCAAAGTATTATGATGTGCCGGAGAGTGAAAAAGATAAAGAAGGGGCAGCAAAGATTGCCCCGTTTTTTGATGCAAAGGATGAATATACCGGGGTGTATATCTACGAAGCCGATGGTGACGGCCTGTACCGGACAGGCAGGTACCCGGAAATCATGGATGAGGCTGTATTTGGAAGTCTGATGGATTTAGGATACAGAGTCACAACAGGAAAAATTGAAGAATACGAGTTTATCCCGATGGAATTCCATAACGGAGAATATAATGTATACATTTACTCCTACCATGCCCTAAACATGATCTATCCTTATTTACTAATCAGTGTGCTGCTCAGTGTTGCTGTATTCCTGTCACTGACACTCATATTTATTAACCGGAGAATGAAAGCAATCCTGAACCTGAAGGACGAAATCCTGCTGATGGCCTCCGGCGAGCTGGAACATAAGATCCCGGACTGCGGAGAAGACGAGATCGGAATACTATCCGGCGAGCTGGATAATTTAAGGGTTGCCCTAAAAGAGAACATTCAGCAGGAGGAAGAAAGCCGGAAAGCCAACCAGGACCTGATCACTGCCATATCGCATGACTTAAGGACACCCCTTACAATCCTGAACGGCTATCTCGAGGTATTAAAGTTAAAAAGAATCCCCCCTGAAACAGAAGAGGAATATCTCGACCGGTGCCTTCAGAAGACGAGTGACATCAAGGAAATGACAGACAAAATGTTCGAATATGCCCTCGTATTCGAGGAGTCCGAGGATGTCAACATGACAGAAGTAAGCGCTGCATCCGTCCGCACAGTCCTCAGGGAGAACCTGGACTTCCTGCAGCTGGCCGGATTTCAGGCAGAGGCTGTGCTGGAAGAATGTACAGGCAGGATACTCGGAGACGAGACTATGTTCAAAAGAATCTTCAACAACTTATTCTCTAACATCCTCAAGTACGGAGATAAGAAATATCCGGTAAAGCTAACCTTCCAGACAGAAAAGCAACAAATCAAGGTTACATTAATCAATACTGTAAAAACAGAAAAAGACGAAATAGACAGCAACAGGATCGGACTCAAAAGCGTCGAAAAAATGGTTGGACTGCATGGCGGGACATTATACGTCATAAATCAGGCCGGGGTATATAACGTACAGATCACATTTCCAATGCTGTAAACGGACCGCAAAGGGGTCAGACCCTTTTGCGGTCCGTTTTCAGAATCGTTTATCAATTCATCTCTAAGTCTATGGGATTATTTACCTATAGAATATCTGTAAATATCAAGTGTATAGTTAAAAATATATAAAAAATCCTATTAATTTTTGAATCGTATATTGAAACGTTTCAATGAATTTGCATTTCGGAAGTATTGTATTCTCTATATTCTTCCGTTATCATTTTCATATACTAATTCCGGAATTTAATAAGTTTATTGCATCAGGATGACTTGAAAACAAATTGTCAGACAGGAGGATTTAGATGAATAAAATAGGCATACATTTTGGGTATTTCAATACGGACTGGGATACGGATTTTATCCGCCAGATTGATCAGGTGAAAAGGATCGGCTTTGATATTCTGGAAGTTGCACCGGCGCCTTTGATGAAGTTATCGAAAGAACAGCGAAGAGCGATCCGTGACCATGCAGAGGAGAAAGGGATTGACCTGACTTTCTCCGTGGGGCTGGGGAAGGAGTATGATCTTGCTTCTGCGGATAAAGAGATCCGAAAAGCTGGAATCCAATTTACACTGGACACATTCGATATTATGCAGGAAATGGGCAGTACGATGTATTCTGGTGTAGACATCGGAGCATGGAACCAGACCTACTCATACGGTGTTATTGACAAAAGCAGGGAATGGAAATATTCAATCGAATCTGTGCAGGAAATCATGAAGTCCGCAGAAGAGAAAGGAATAACATTTGCAGTGGAAGTGGTTAACCGTTATGAATCCTCACTTGTAAATACGGCAGAGGAAGCGATGGAGTATATTTCCCGTGTCGGAAGCCCGAATTGTAAGCTTTTGCTGGATACATACCACATGAATATTGAAGAAGACAGCTTCGAAAAGGCAATTCAGCTGGCGGGCGGCAGTCTTGCACATTTCCACGTAGGAGAACCGAACCGGAGACCGCCTAAGCCAGACGGAAGGATGCCGTGGGATGAGATTACAGGTGCATTGAAGTCCATTCATTATGAAGGCGCCATTGTAATGGAGCCATTCATAAAAATGGGAGGCGAGGTTGGACGTGATATCAAGGTCTGGCGGGATATCAGTAAAGGCGCCCAGACAGATGAAATGGAAAGGCTGGCTGCAGTCTCAGTAAAAATGTTCCGTGAAAAAATGCAGCCGTAAGGGGTCAGAGTGATGTCGACAATCAAGGATGTTGCGCGGATTGCAGGGGTTTCAGTCGGTACAGTTTCAAACTTCCTGAATGGGAAGGAAAATGTGAAGGAAGAGAAAGTACAACTGATTAAGCAGGCTATGGAGAGTCTGGATTACAGGCCGAATTACATGGCGCAGAATCTCAAAGGGATGAAAAGGAAGATTATCGGAATTCTTTTTCCGAATTTAGATGAGCCCTACAACGATATTTATAAAGGACTCACCGAATATCTGGACATGAAGGATTTCATAACCGTACTGAAACTAACACAGAATAATATTGTTCTGGAAAATCAGTTTCTGGACCAGCTGGTCAATATCGGTGCAGTCGGAATCATTATGGTATCCAATGATGCCGCAAACATAAAAAAATACAAGAAAATAGAGAAAAAAGGTGTCTCCTTCGTATTTGTTGAGAGAAAAGTCGGACAGGGAAGTTTCAGCAACGTACTTTTTGAGAATAAAGATCTGGTCTATGACATAACAGCCGGACTGCTCCAGGAGAATCCAGATGTCAATATCAAGGTTCTGCTTGGCAAACAGGAATTTTCCAATGAAAAGGACTGTGCGGAGGGGTATCTGGCGGCGCGTGAATCAGGCAAAGGTGACATTGAGGTAATCAAGGAAATTAACAGGGAAGCTGTTTTCGACCACATTTACCGCTGCCTTATGTACTTTGATCCGAAGCCGGCACACGTCATAGCGTCTTCCGTTGAATTTGCAAAAATATGTGTGGAAGTATGCAACATTCTAAAGGCTGATATCTGTATCCATGCCCTTGCGGGAGAAAAATGGTACATGACGGATATCCAGAAAAATATGGTTCAATACGGCAGAAATGCAATCCTTATGGGGAAACAGGCAGGGGAGAAGATGAACGAACTGCTGTCGCACAGAAACCTTCCGGAACGAAATACTATTTATATCAAATCAAAGAAAAATTACAGTATATCCGAGGTTAGCGGGAATGAGAAATCCAGAAAAAAAATCCGGATTCTGGCCTATAAGTGTGATGCATCAAATGCCCTGAAAAAGCTGGCTGCCAGTTATAGAAAACAGTGCGGGACAGAAGTAGAGTTCCACGAACTGGGATATACAAAGCTCAGAGAACAGTTGAAAAAGGAGTTTGCAGCACAGTCCCGGGAATACGATATCTATATGTTTGACCTTCCCTGGATGGGCAGTGTGCTCTCGAAAAACGTTTTTGCTGACCTGTCTAAGGAGGTTAAGGAAGACAATCTGCTCAGGCGCTATCCAAAAACAATCGTAAAGGCATTTTACAGGTTCGACAGAGGAGTGCATATATTCCCGATCATAGCGACAACTCAGGTCCTGCTGTACCGGAAAGATATTTTTACCAACCCGGATGTAAAATCGCAGTTTATGAATATGTATGGTTACGAATTGTCTCCTCCGGGCACATGGTCAAACTTTAACACAATAGCGGAATTCTTCGACAGAAGCGTCAATCCGAGATCCCCGTTCCGATATGGAACCGCAGCGAGTGCACTGGAGCCGATCGGACTGATCAATGAATTTCTCCCCCGGCAATGGGCCTTCCACGGACAGATAACGGACCGTTGGGGCAAGGTAGTGATAGATAGTGAGGAGAATGTGAAAGCACTGGAGAATCTGACAGCTACATTCGAGCATATCCCTGAGGGCACGGAAGGCTACTTCTGGGATGAGATTTTTGAAATGCTTCTCAGAGGGGAAATTCCAATGGCGCAGGGATTCGCGTCACATTACCAGCCAGGGAAATATTCCGTCGAGGGTAATACATATGAAAAATACATAGAAGCGGTTCCGGTGCCCGGACACAGGCCAATGCTGGGAGGCTGGGCCCTGGGAATCAACAAGTTTTCAGAGAATATAAAAGAGTGCTATGAGTTCATAAAATGGAACCTGAACGATAAGACCGCAATTCTAAACATGCGTCTGTGCGGGTGTGTTCCGACAACGACCGTGTTTCAGGACGATACGCTGAAACTGAGCTATCCCTGGCTGAACATGGTAAATGAAAAAGTGGAACTGGGCCGCCTGCGGGAGGAAATCATGGACCGTGAAAAGCGGATCATCAACACAGAACTGATTGATGATGCGATATCCGGAGGGATTAAAAAAGCAGTTCTGAAAAAGGAATCGCCGCAAAAGGCACTCGGAAAAATACGAGATGAAATCAGTCAACTGATTTCGGGAAAGTCAGAGACCGCGCAGTAAGCTGCTTGCGGGAGTAAAGGAAGAGGAGTCAGATATGAAAAAAGTAAAACAGCTGTTACAGGCAGATTTGTCCAGCGTTATACTGCCAATCATTGTGATTTTTGCAATTTTGGCGGCAACGAGCGAGGGATTCTTATCTTCCTATAACATGTATTCGGTATTTCAGTCAGTTCCCATTTTTGTCATCGTGGGGCTGGCACAAATGGTTGTTTTATCACTGGGGCAGATGAACCTTGCAGTCGGTTCAATCGGAGTTCTGTCGAGTGTGGTTTTCGGAATTGCGATGCAGGAAGCCGGCCTGCCCGCTTCAATATGTATCATACTGGCATGCGGGGCGGGGCTGCTCCAGGGATTTCTGCAGGGGGTCATGGTAACAAAGTCCGGGATCAATCCATTCATCATTTCACTGGCACTTTTGAGTCTTTATAAGGGACTGGCGCTGGTCATCACAAGCGGGCAGCCGTTTTCCCAGCTGAGTGTGGGATTTAAGGAATTCGGAAACATGAAAATTGCCAACTTATTTCCGGCTACTATTTTTATAGCCATCTTAGTCAGTGTTGTTATGTACATTCTTATACGGTACCGCAGGCTTGGAAAGAAACTTCTGGCATGTGGGGCCAACGGAGTGGCGGCGGTTTATTCAGGTGTAAACTATGATAAAACGGTGATTGCCGGGCATTGTGTAAGTGGAGTGCTCTGTGCAATAGCAGCCATCCTCCAGGTGTCCAGATTTGGAAGCGTACAGCTTTCTATCGGGGATGACTGGATGCTGACTTCCTTTGTTGTACCCGTACTGGGAGGCACCCTGCTTTCAGGTGGAAAGGTAAATGTTATAGGAACCTTTCTCGGAGGTTTCCTGATGGTGCTGATCAATAATGCGATCGTTCTGTGGGGTGTAAGTTCCTACGCCACAAATGCGGCTGTCGGTATCATTCTCCTGCTGGCATACGAAGTAGACCGTATGCGGAAGAAGATGATGACAAATCAGGCGAAAAATGCTGTTGAGAGGGAGGGGTAGTTATGGATTTCAAAAAAATCAGGAAATCAAACGCATTTAGTGTATCCATCATTATCCTTTGTATGATTCTTGGAATGTGTGTGATAAAACGAAATTATTTGTCGGCGGATAACATTAGTGCACTGTTAAAGGTACTGGCAGTTACAGCTCTTGTTGGAACCTCCCAGATGATCAGTATTGCAAGCGGGGGAATGAACGTATCTATCGGGGCAACCGGAGCCATGTCAGCGATTTTCAGCGGCCTTCTCATGCAGAATGCCGGGGTGCCGGTGGCGCTGGCCATCCTGTCCGGGCTGCTGACAGGAGCCGTCTGCGGCGTAATCAACGGGCTTCTGATTTTCCGAAACGGTGGAGTCGGTGTGGCAAGCTTTTTGACAACACTTGCTACAAACTCCGTATTTACGGGAATTATTTATATGATTACGACAGGACATGGTGTCAGCAAGATTCCGCGCGCCTTCATTGCAATTGGAAACACAAAGCTGGGTGCGGTTCCGACGTCGGTGGTGATTATGCTGGTCATTTTGACTCTTGTATATATCATGTTCCGGTATACAAGCCCGGGAAGGCAGATTCTTGCATTTGGCGCGAATCCGAAGGCGGCCGAACTATACGGGATATCAAGATTCCGCACGATTCTGCTTGTGAACATTCTTGCGAGCGTGATTGCAGCAGTGGCAGGAATGCTTGTCGTCATGAGGGTAGGAACGGCACAGCCCGATATCGGTTCCGACTGGATGCTGAAATCCTTCGCCGCACCGCTGATTGGCGGAACGAGACAGGCAGGAGGAAAAGTAGTCGTATTCGGAGTTATTCTAGGAGCCCTGGTACTGACAATCATAGAAAATGCCCTGGTCCACCTGAGCGTAGATGTTTACTGGACCGAACTGATCAATGGCGTGGTGATTATCGTGATTATGGCCCTCGACCGGGTGCGTGCAGTGAGGAAGTAGGAAGGATAAGGTGAGACACATGTCTGAATACATATTAGAATTAGAAAACATCACCAAGATTTTTCCGGGTGTAAAGGCGTTGGATGATGTATCGTTCAAAATAAAAAAGGGGGAAATCCATGCGCTGGTTGGAGAAAACGGTGCAGGAAAATCGACCCTGATCAATATTATATCCGGTGTATTTGAGCCTACAAAGGGGCAGGTTAAAGTAGACGGGAAGGCAGAACACATTGTGAATCCGGGCCGGGCATTTGAACTTGGTATCGGCGTAGTGCATCAGGAAAGAAATCTGATCGATACCTTCAATATTGCTGAAAACATATGTTTTATGGATGTATCAACCGGGAAAACGAAATTCGTTGATAAAGCTGCCATGCATAAAAAGGCCCGGGAAGCGATGCAGCGCGTTGGTCTGGAACTGGACCCGGAACAGGGGATCGAGGAACTTACCTCAGGGAAAAAACAGATGTTAGAAATCGCCAGGGCAATGTGTATGGACTCCAAAGTCCTGCTTTTAGACGAGCCGACCGCATCTATTTCACTGACAGAGGCGGAGATTCTTCTGAAAACGGTGAAGCAGCTGAGGGAGGAAGGCGTCTCTATCATCTATATCAGCCATAAGCTGGAGGAAATCTTTGAAATAGCTGACAGTATTACTGTCATCCGGGACGGCAAAAATGTAGGGCAGACGCTTCCGGCGGATACACTGGATAAGGATAAACTGATTGAACTGATGGTTGGGCGCAGGCATGTTATAGAGACTTATGCGGTGAGAGACTTCAAGGATGCCCCCGTCGTACTGGAGGCAGAAGGGATCAGCAGTAAAAAGAACCCTATACCAAAATCATTTTCTCTGAAGAAGGGCGAAATCTTAGGATGGTATGGACTGGTAGGTGCAGGCAGAACGGAATATGCACGGGAGATCATAGGTATCGACCCTGTCAGAAACGGGACATTGAAGGTGAATGGACAGCCTGTCAGGATCAGCAGTTATGAGGAAGCTTTCCGGAAGCATAAAATATGCTATATTTCCGAGAACCGGAAAGAAGAAGGACTCTTTCTGCAGCACAGCATAACCGATAATATCGGGATCATTGCCCTGAAAATGATATGCAGCAAAGCCGGATTCATTTCTTATAAAAAACAGAATGATATAACAGAAAAATACAAAAAATCTCTCAGCATCAAGGCGAAAGACATCTTTGTAGAAACGGCAAGCCTGAGCGGGGGAAACCAGCAGAAGATATGTATTGCGAAGGGGCTGTGTGTAAATCCCGAAATCATGATCATAGATGAGCCCACCGTGGGTATTGATGTCAACACAAAGGGTGAGATCCATAAACTGATTTACGGGCTTTCCGGTCAGGGGATTTCCGTCATCGTGATCTCCTCAGACATGGGGGAACTGGTGGGACTTGCAGACCGGATTGTTGTGTTTAAAGATAATGAAATCAAAGGTGAACTTGAGAACAGTAAAGATTACGGAACAATGAGCACTAAAGTAATGGGAAGTATTTTATTATAGTGATTCAGGCAGAGATGGAGGAAGAAACGGCCGTATTCCACCATTTTGCATAGAGGAACCCGGTGTACCCGAAGATACAGCAGGCCACACCGGCGGGTATGAAGTTCAATGTCAAAGTAAAGGAGAAAAGATATGAAAAAGAGAATCATCAGTATATTATTAAGCATCGCAATGGCAGCAACATTGGTAACAGGGTGTTCAGGCGGTAAAAATGCGGATACAGACGGCAGTAGTTCAGATTCAAAGGAACCATCAGCGGCTTATGGTGAAAGCGTCTGGAAGGATGTCGTTGATTACGGACCGGCAGACGGGAAAACGGATAAGGACTACGCCTTCGGAGGTGTATTCGGAGCCATCAATTCCTATAGTGACCCGATGCAGGGGGCCGCAGATGAGGCGGCTGAAGAACTGGGGATTCCTTCCACACAGTTCGACGCCCCCAAAGACTGGGTTCAGAATGACCAGAATACCATCCTCGACGGACTGATTGCGAAAGGACTGAAGGGCATCTACATGATGACCTCTGACCCGGTCGCCGGAAATGAGCAGATTTCCAAGATGGTTGGTTCGGGTGTGCCAGTCGTATGTGTGGGAGGTTCACCGGACACCCCTTCAGAAGCAACGCTTACATTAGCAACGGATGTTTATCAGGCATCTTATGACGGAACCATAAACCTGATCGAGGCAATGGGCGGGAAAGGCGGAGTTGTCGGCCTGTGTGGTGCGGTAACAGATACAAATACCCAGTCCAGGATGAAAGCCATAGAGGACGCTTGTGCAGAGTATCCTGACGTCAATCTTGTGCAGATTATCGGTGACATCGATGAGTCTGAAGCATCTGTGACAGCAGTAGAAAACATTCTGGCTGCTAAAGGCGACCAGATCAATGGGTTTATCAGTACATGCTATTACCCTTCCGTAGCGCTGGCAAGTATACTTTCCGAAGATAAATACAGTGAGATTCATGCCATCGGATGCGACACTGACGAAGCCGTCCTCGATGGAATCAAAAGCGGCGCACTGGACGGGACCATGTCACAGAACCCGTGGGGACAGGCTTATCTGGCAACAGTAACCCTGAAAATGCTGACAGACGGCTGGACATACAAAGACAGCGAAGAATTTCTGATTGATTCAGGCTCCTTCTATATTACTTCAGAGAATGTAGACAAGGTAGAAGAGACTCAGAAAGAAGCAACGATGGAAATCGCAAAAACATGGGCAGACAAGTTTGAAGCTCCTGCCAAATAAGCAAAGCAGACAGGAAGGAAACGTTATGAAACGTGTTGGCAGAATTGTAAAATTAAAACCACAAATGAAAGAGCGGTACATCCGGCTGCACGCCGATCCCTGGCCCGAGGTCACAGAAGCGATCCATATTTGCGGAATCAGAAACTTCTCAATTTACGTAAAAGGAGAAATCCTGTTTTCTTATTTTGAATATGTTGGAAATGCATATGAAGATGATATGAAAAAGCTGGATGAACTAACCGCAGAATGGTTAAAAGAAACCGACAAGTGCCAGGAACCCGCGGATCCGGCGGAAACAGACGGACTCTGGAGCACAATGGATGAGATTTTTTACCAGGAATAGGCATAAAAGGAGACATAAGTAAGTGAAAAGATCAGAGATCAATCAGGCAATAAAAACGGCAAAAGAAGCACTGGATGCGATCCATTTTAAACTCCCGTATTTTGCAGAATGGGGAGAAAAAGAATGGTTGGAGAATATAAGTAAGGCAGACAATATCAGAGAGGTCATGCTGGGCTGGGACGTCACTGACTTCGGCAGCGGAGATTTCAAACATACCGGAGCCGTATTATTTACAATAAGAAACGGCAACCTGTATAATCCAAAGGCTGGTGTCCCATATTGTGAAAAGGTAATCGTATTTGACGATGATGAAAAACAAGTTATACCGTTTCATTACCACAATAACAAAACAGAAGACATCATCAACCGGGGCAACGGAATCATGGAGATAGAACTCTACAACTCCACAAAAGACGGCAAAATAGATTATAACACAGAAAATGTGGAAGTCTATATGGACGGAATTCTCTACACAGTGAAGGCCGGGGAAATCCTGGAGATCACTCCGGGAAACAGCATCACCCTGACCCCGGGGCTGTACCACAGATTCGGTGCAAAACAGCACGCCGGGAATCTGGTAGCGGGGGAAGTATCAAAGATAAATGATGATAATCTGGATAATGTATTTGCAGAAGAGCAGAAACGCTTCTCCGAGATAGAAGAGGACGAAACTGTACTGCATCCACTGTGCAATGAATATGACAGAATAGAAAACCTGAAGTAATCGCAGACGGACCGCAAAGGGGTCAGACCCTTTTGCGGTCCGTTTTCAGAATTGTGTTTACACTTTTTGGAAATACACAAAATCTAGATGTGGAGATGCACGTTAAATACTATCATATGTATTAATAATCAGATAATTATATACAAATAATACAATTAAAAATTTATTTATTTAAAATAATAAAAATGTGTTGACAAATAAAAACTCATATGCTAAGATAAAGTCAATCCAAAAGAGATACAAAAATAAAAAACATCTCAAAGGATATTATCTATTGAACATAAATAAAAATGTTCAGATGGATTAAAATACTAGCTTAAGGAGGCAGAGGTCCAATGGACAATTTAACATCAGTTATAATTCAATATGTTAGTGGTACGGCAGATGGAAGTTCCTGTGAAGAAGAGACCTTTACCATTAAAAGATAAAGGAATCCAGTAAAAGATGAATGAAAAGGAATTGATCGGAGAGTTCGTAAAAGCTGGATGATAATAAAAAGATTTAACCATTTGCAAACGTATTGAATATAGATACCACATATAACAGAATTCCTAGTAATGTGTAAAGAAACATGAAAAAGGATGTCAGTTCATAAAAAATATACACAGTTATAGAAGAAATAGCTAAATAAGTTTTTGGAATATTGTTAAACAATACTGCGGAAGCTGAACGGTTATAGGATGAATAACTCAAGGTTATATTTTGAAATATGAACGGATACCAGGAACGAAAGGGAATGGATTCTAGTTATTCATCGATTTGTTATATTGTAAGACAGGAGGTTTAATAAGCCAGTCTTAGTGAACAGACTGAAATATCAATTAACAAAGAGGTAAAGGTCTTACAGGAACATAAATCAAAACATTCCTCCGATTTATAAAATAAATAGAATGAAAAAATTAAATAAATCTTAAAATGCATCTTCAATGTCAATTGAGGATGCATTTTTTTGACATTGAGAAGTGCTTATGGTAAACTAAGGACAGAATTATCTCAAAGTGTGCGTATACAATATCGTGCAGCCTTTACTGCACGCCCGCCCGAAGTCAGTGAATAAACAGGTACGGTAAATGACTTGTGATTTTCAGAAATCCTAAGATGTTTACTGCCGACGGGGCATGAATTACGGGGTGCTTGGAGAGTATAAATAATATTACATTACGAGGTGAGTGCAGTGGATAAGTACGAATATAAGTTAAAGACAGAACAGATGCTTGAACTTATGGAAAACGGTGCATACAACAGGGCAGCGGAGATTGCGGATGCCATTGACTGGAAACGAGTCAGAAACGCTACGATGCTGACGAATGTCAGTGATATCTATGAGAAAAACGGAGATTATCAGAAGAGCTATGAAGTTCTGAATATTGCTTATCATCGTGCAGAAGGAAGCAGAAAAGTGCTTTACAGGTTATGCACACTGGCACTTAAGACCGGAAATGTTGATGAGGCGATTGATTATTATGATGACTTCATTCAGGTAGCGCCAAAGGATCCGAATCAGCATATTCTGAAATATAAGATTTTAAGGGCCCGGAGAGCTCCGATTGAACAGCAGATCGAAGCACTTGAAGAGTTTAAAAAGGCAGAGTATCTTGAAGAGTGGGCGTTCGAACTTGCCAAATTATATCAGGAAGCGGGAATGACGGCGGAATGCCTGGAAGAATGTGATGATCTGATACTCTGGTTCAGCGAAGGCAAGTTTGTTTATAAGGCGATGGAGTTAAAGATGCAGTATAAGCAGCTTACACCATCACAGCAGGAAAGGTATGACCGCAGATATGAGAAACTGGAATCAGAGACGGTAGAGATTCCTGATTTATCTGAATACCAGATGCGTAATGAAGAGAAAGAAAATACCCTGTTGGACAGGGAAGAGCTGGATAAAGAACGTGAACGTGAAATACTCCGTAAGAGAGAATTAGGCGATCAGGCACCACCGGAGGATTCTGAAGAAGAAACACCAGACGATGATGACGTTCAGGAAGAAGAACCTGAGACCGCAGAGGAGACTGGGCCGGAGGAAGCAGCAAAGGAGCCGGAGGATGCTGAACCGGAAGAGGAGCCAGAGGTAGACGAAACGGTCAAGAAACTGGAAGAAAAGGGCATTGGCAGCAGGATGAAGCTTGAGGATGCACTGAAGAGCCTGCTCCATCCAACCACCGAGGAAGCTGAAGAAGACCCGGACGAGGATGAGGAAGAAGAAATGCCTGAGCTGGAGGCTGCTATAGAAGAGATTGAGAATGTGATTGATCTGGAACTGGTTAACGAAATCACAGGAAAGCCAGAAAAAGAAGGAATCCGGTTTGATTCCGATCTGGAAGAACTAAAAGCAGAGCCATTGGAAGAGCTGCCGGATGAAGATGAGGGCGTAGGATCAGAGCCTGATGAAACCGAAGCACTTGAGGATATTCCAGATGAAGTTCTGGAAGAAATCGAGGAAGCTCAGGGTGGAATAATTGGCACATCTCAAGATACTCAGGAAGCATATGAAGAGTCGGAAGAGGAAATTTCTGAAGAAGATATTGCAGAGGCCGGAGTATTTTCAGAGGAATATTTAGTAGAGGAAGAAGAACTTCCGGAGGAGTATCTGGAAGAGGAAGAACTTCCGGAAGAATATCTGGAAGAAGCTGAAGAACTTCCAGAAGGAGAGGCAGAGGAGCTTGCGGATTCCGAAGAAGCAGATGACTATGATGAAGCCGAAGCGTATATAGAGGAATACTCTGAAGAAGAGGAAGAACTTCCTGATGAAGAGTATACGGAAAATATTTATCCAGAGGAAGCGCTTTCAGAAGAATATTTGGAAGATATAGAAGATTTGAGTGAAGAGGATTCAGAAGATATTCAGGAAGAAGTAGTTTATCCCGAAGCTGAAGAAGAACTTGTGGAAGAAGATTTCGAGGAAGGGGAGGAACTTCCAGAAGAGGAACCATATCCGGAGGAGAATGAAGAATTTCCGGAAGAATCTGCAGAAGAGATTGAAGAAGTAACTGATTCTTTAGAAACTGATTCTGAGCCAGTAATTGCTTCTGAGACAGAAACACCAGAAGTACCGGAAATGTCAGAAATAACGGAAGCACCTGAAATGCCAGAAACACCTGAAATACCGGAAGTACCTGAAATGGCAGAGGCGCTGGAGGGTGAAGAAGGAATAGAAGAAGTCGAAACAGCAGAAAATATAAAACCAGAAAGTAAGAAGCCGGCAGAAGAAGAACAAATAGAAGGTCAGCTCAGTATTGAGGATATTATGAATGACTTGAAAAATGAGTCGGCGGAAGAGGTAGACATGGGAGATAATAAGAAAAAGGCGGAGCCGATTTTGCCGCCTGATATCCAGCGTATGATTGATGAGATTGAAGGTGTGCTGCCGACAGAGCCAGAAGAGGAGCCGGTGCGTCCGATCAGGAGAAGGGGAGATGAACGCCGCGATAACATGGGGGCGATTACACAACAGCTCAGGATAGATGATATTGCTGATTATCTGGCCGCTACAGATGACGAGACCTATATGGACGACCTGCCGGAAGAGATTGATGCCGATGCATATGAAGACGAGTATGCTGAAGACTACACCGGTGAGTATGAGGATGAGTACTCGGGGGAGGAAGCAGCTGACGAGTACAGCGACGGGTATGCTAAAGAAGAATATGCTGACGGGTATGAGGACGAGTACGAAGAGGAAGAATACGCCGATGAGTATGAGGATGAGTACACGGAGGAAGAATATGCCGATGAGTATGAGGACGAGTACGCGGAGGAAGAATACGCTGATGAGTATGAGGACGAGTACGCGGAGGAAGAATACACCGATGAGTATGAAGACGAGTATGCGGAGGAAGAATACACCGATGAGTACGAAGACGAGTATGCAGAGGAAGAATATACCGATGACGAATATGATGCCGCAGATGGATATGAAGAGGATTATGGTGATATAGAGGCGAGCTTCGAGGAAGAGTTCCGTCCGAATCCAAAGCATGCGAACGAGCCGGATGACAGGGAGATTCCGGATGAAGATGACGGAATGGACATTTTATCCGCTACAACGCCGTTGAGCCGTAAGGAAACAGCGAAACTGATTGCTACAGGAAAGACCTCTCCGCTCCCTCTGGATGAGATTTCAGATGCCCTCTCTTTATCAGATACAGGGTTTGTAGTTCATGGCCGTTATGATCTTGCAGCTCAGAGCGGGATCGGAACCAGGGCAGGCCTTACAGATGAGCAGAAGAAATTGTTCTCTTACTTTGTTCCGGTAAGAGGTATGAGCGAACAGCTTGTGGATGTTCTGGAGCAGGACCGCAACTGCACGAACAGGGAGGGAACTTCCAGAACAGGAAATCTCCTGATTATCGGTAATAAAGGAAACGGTAAGACGGTGCTGGCCGTTGATGTTGTAAAAGCCATTCAGAAACAGAGAAATATCCGTCAGGGCAAGGTCGCTATTGTAACCGGTGATTCTCTGAATAAGAAGAAGATTGGTGATATCTTCGCAAAATTATACGGCGGTGCTTTGATTATTGAAAAAGCTTCTAAGATGAATGAAAAGACAGTTGCCCGGCTGAATAAGGCAATGGAACGGGACACCGGAGAGATGCTGATTGTTCTGGAGGAGCAGAGAAAGCCTCTGGACCGCCTGCTTTCTTCCAACAGAGAGTTCCGCAGAAAGTTTACAAGCCGTCTTGAGGTACCGATTTTCATCAATGATGAGCTGGTAACTTTTGGTCAGACTTATGCACAGGAGAATGGATACCGGATCGATGAGATGGGAATCCTGGCACTCTACAGCAAGATTGACACGCTTCAGAGAGAAGACCATGCAGTAACTGTTGCAGAGGTCAAGGAAGTGATGGATGAGGCGATGGCACATTCACAGAAGGCGTCTGCGAAGAAGCTTGTAAAACGTGTATTTGGTAAAAATACAGATGACGCTGACAGAATTATCCTGTCAGAAAAAGATTTTAATATTTAAGAATTTTATGGCAGGCAGACCCGTTTGGATCTGCCTGTTTTGCATATGTATTTCATTTTCCTATATGCGGCGGATTTCTCTTTCCTTTTTACTCTATTTCAAGTATAATTGTACATATAAAAATACGATTTGTGAGGTGGGCTTATGGGAAAGACAAAGACCGTACAAAAGAAGGTGCAGCCTTATGAGATTGGGGAACTGGACCAATATCTCTTCGGGCAGGGCACACACTATGAGATTTATAAGAAGCTTGGTGCTCACAAGGTAAAAGTAAGGGGAAAGGAAGGCGTTTATTTTGCAGTCTGGGCCCCGAATGCGAGACGTGTAGCTGTGGTCGGTGATTTCAATGAATGGGATTTTGAGGCAAATTATATGGAGCGCCATGATCCCGTCGGTATTTATACCTGTTTTGTTCCCGGGGTTAAGGAAGGCGAGTTATATAAATACTGTATAGAGACCGAGAAGGGCAAGCGGATATTCAAGGCAGACCCGTTTGCTAATTATGCGGAGCTGAGGCCGGGTACGGCGTCCAGAATTACGGATATCTCCCACCTTGACTGGACAGACAGCGAGTGGATGACGGCACGGGAGAAGTGGGACTGCAGGGTGAATCCGATGTCTATATACGAAGTCCACTTAGGGTCATGGATGAGACATCCGGGCCGTGAGGATGAAGGGTTCTATACATACCGCGAGTTTGCGAAGGAAATCGTGAAGTATGTTAAAGAGATGGGATATACACATGTAGAACTGATGGGGATGGCAGAGCATCCGTTTGACGGATCCTGGGGATATCAGGTGACGGGATATTATGCACCGACAGCCAGATATGGCACTCCGGAAGATTTTGCATATATGATCAATTATCTTCATCGGAATAAGATCGGTGTTATCCTAGACTGGGTACCGGCACATTTTCCAAAGGATGCACACGGACTCGCCGACTTTGACGGGACACCTGTCTTTGAGTATGCAGATCCGAAAAAGGGAGAGCACCCGGACTGGGGCACGAAGATCTTTGATTATGCAAAACCGGAAGTCCAGAACTTCCTGATTGCCAATGCGCTGTTCTGGATTGAGCACTATCATGTCGACGGACTGCGTGTTGATGCGGTAGCATCCATGCTTTATCTGGATTATGGCAAGCAGGACGGCCAGTGGGTAGCGAATAAGTATGGTGGCAACCAGAACCTGGAAGCAATTGCGTTTTTCAGACATTTGAACTCTGTTGTCCTTGGCAGAAACCACGGCGCGATGATGATTGCGGAAGAATCCACTGCGTGGCCAAAGGTAACCGGGGCTCCGGAAGATGACGGGCTTGGATTCAGTTTGAAATGGAACATGGGATGGATGCATGATTTTACGGAGTATATGAAGCTGGATCCCCTGTTCAGGAAGAACGCACACTACCAGATGTGTTTTTCGATGGAGTATGCATATGCAGAGAATTATATTCTTGTGCTGTCCCATGATGAAGTGGTGCACTTGAAGTGTTCTATGATTAATAAGATGCCGGGAGTCGGGTTTGATAAGTTTGCCAATCTGAAGGCCGGATATGCATTTATGATCGGGCATCCGGGGAAGAAGCTTCTCTTCATGGGGCAGGAGTTTGCCCAGTTGCGCGAGTGGAGTGAAGAGCGTGAGCTGGACTGGTATCTGCTTGCAGAAGAGCCTCACCGTCAGCTTCAGAATTTTTACCGTGATCTGCTGCATCTATATAAAAAGAATAAGGCCCTGTATGAGCTGGATAATGATCCGGACGGATTCGAATGGATCAATAAGGATGACACGTTCAGGAGTATATTCAGCTTTGTAAGGCATTCTAAGGATAAGAAGAAGAATCTTTTGTTTGTTTGTAATTTCACGCCGGTTGAACGCCCGGATTACCGGGTCGGAGTGCCGAGAAGGAAACAGTATAAGCTGATCCTGAACAGCGATGACGCCAGATACGGTGGCAGCGGGGAAGAGCGTCCATTGATTTATAAGGCTGTGAAGCAGGAATGCGACGGCAGGAATTATTCCTTTGCCTATCCATTGCCGGGATACGGGGTTGCAGTTTTCGAGTTTTAACGAAAATTTCAGAGATTATATAACAGGAAAAAAGGAGTGGTGATATTTACCATTCCTTTTTTGTTGGCAAAATAGCGATGTAGTGATTGACAAACATATAATTTATGTTATTATTTAATTATATTAATTAACAACGTTAAATATTGAAAGGAGAAGGTTATGAAAAAAGTTTTTGTGGTGTTTGCTTTTGTTTTATTCGTATCGTTGTTAACCGGCTGTAGCAAAAGTAATGATGTATCTGGCTGAAGGGATGCTGGCAGGTTCTGTGAAAGAGTAGGAGAAAAGGAGGACATGCATTGAAGGTTTATAACCCGACAGATATAGGGGACAGGAATAAGCTCTCCATATTACATACAATTAAGAATAATGATGGTATTTCCAGACAGGAGATCTCAAAGAGGCTGCACCTGAGTGCACCGGCAGTCAGTAATAATGTTGCGGCTTTGATTGAAAACGGAATTATTTATGAGACGGGCTGTGACGATACGAGTCTGGGACGGAAACCGAGACAGCTCAGTTATAAGGGTGACCTTTATTATGTGATTTCGGTAGAACTGATGCCGAAGAAAGTGCGCGGGGGAATTGCAGATTTATACGGGAACGTGCTGTACTGGGAAGAAAAAGAGATTACGATGGATCATGGGGCACAGGGCGTTCTGATCCAGCTGGAATATGTGATTGATAAGCTGATTGAGGATAAGAACAATGATGTCAAGATTATAGCAATCGCGATTGGAGTTCCGGCCCTTACAGGGCAGAACGATTTGAATGACCTTTTTTCTGCCTATCTGGATGACTGGAAGAACGTAGATCTGGAAGAGTATATTTACAGTAAGTATCAGGTAAAGGCAATTATTGTCAATGACGTTGAACTGGCGCTGATGGGGGAAAGGGAAAAAGGCGACGGGAAAGACCAGCAGAATATTATTTATATCAAATATGGGGATGGTTTTGCCGCCAGAGCCATTGTAGACGGGTATCTCTTAAAGGGACATAATATGGCGGCGGGTGAGCTGGGATATTATGCAGGTATGGAGGATGAGCTGACAGAAGGATTTGTCTGTCCGGGGCGGTTTGAGAGAGACGTCTGTGACAAGAGTTTAAAACAATATACCGGCAAAGAGAATCTGGATCTCGTAAAGCTCGAGAAGCTTGCGGCTAAAGGAGATGAAAAGGCAGCTGTAATTGTTAAACAGATTATTCGCAAGATCGCCGTTGTGATTGCCAATACGGTCCTTATGCTGAATTCGGAAGTCGTGATTTTAGGCGGGATGTCAGAGGCGTTTACTCAGGAGTACCTTTGCGAAATAAAAATGGTTCTGGAGAAGGTGTGCCCTTTTGTCCCTGAGGTAGTGGTGTCTAAGCTGGGAGTGAATGCGCCGGTGATTGGAGGCGTCAGGGTTGCACTGGATTATGCAGAGGAGCAGATTGTGATGCTCTGGAAATCATAAGTTGGAGGGTTCTATGGAAGGGAAGTTGAGCGGTGAGATTGCATCCTGTTATAAAAAACATATACAGGAAGAGGTGATGCCTTTCTGGGATGCAAGGTGTATTGACAAGGAGTGCGGCGGGTACCTGACCTGTTTTGACAGGCAGGGGAATCTGACAGATGATAAGAAATACGGCTGGTTTCAGGGGCGTCAGCTATATGTGTACGCACTCCTTTATAATAAGGTGGAAAAGAGGGCAGAATGGCTTGTAAATGCCAGACATGGGTATGAATTTCTAGTGAAGCATGTATACGCGGGAAACGGCCGGTGGAATTATATGCTTGACAGAAGGGGGCGGGTTCTTAGCGGGACGGTTTCTATTTTTTCGGATTTCCATATTATACAGGGAGTTGCGGAGTATTTGAAAATAGAAGTGGAAAGAACGAAGGAGGGGATGGAGCTGCTCAGTGAGTGCTTCGATGTAATGGAGCAGAACATGTTCGACCCTGAATTCAAGGACATCTATGAAAATACCTGGAGCCCTGTATTTATCTGGCATGATATGTACCTGATCTGTCTCGCGGCGACGGAAACCTGCGCGGAGGTACTGGGGCTTAAAAGAACGCAGAGGCTGCTGGGTGAATGCGTGGATAAGATTGAAAACTGGTTTGCCCGTGATCAGTATCAGGTGATTTTCGAGGCGGTGACGCGGGACAATGATATCTGTCTGGATACGGACAAGGGCCGGTTTGTGAATCCGGGGCATATGCATGAATCTGCATGGTTCTGCATAAAAGCCGGGGAGATGCTGAAGGATGAAGAGGTAGTAAGGCGTGGCGTGGAATTGGCCAGATGGGCCAACCGGGTCGGAAAGGACAGGGAGGACGGTGGAATAATTTCCTATGCAGATGCACTTGGGAAAACCCCGGAACCTATCGACTGGTTTAAAGAGACGAACTCATTGTGGAATGAGAAGGTGTGGTGGCCGAATGCAGAGGCGCTTGCTGCGTATGCGATTGCGTACAAGAGCTCGGGAGATGTTTTCTATCTGGAACAGTTTATGGAGCAGCATGAGTACTGCAGGGAAAATTTTTATGATGCCCAGTATGGTGAATGGTATGAACGCCTGACATATGATGCCCAGGTAAAGAACAGCGATAAAGGAACCCCGTGGAAGTGTGCATTCCACCTTGTGAGGGCTCTGGTATTCGTATGGGAAGCTTTTAAAGAAATGGAGGATTAGAATGTATTTTTTAGGGATAGACGGGGGCGGTACAAAAACAGAGTTTCTTTTGGTTCAGGAAGACGGATGCACAGTGTCCCGGAGAAGAAGCGGGACGATTTCATATAAGCAGATCGGGATGGAGGAATGCATTACTCTTCTGAAGGATGTCATCGGCAGCATGCTTGAGGGGATTGAAGAAGAGGTCAGTATTTGCCTTGCTTTTCCGAACTGGGGGGAATCGAGAGAGAATGATGCGCTTTTTGCCGGAAGATTGAGTGAGATAAGCAGGCATCCGATTCAGGTGGTGAATGACTGTGCAGCAGGATGGGCAGGGTCGCTTGCACTGCAGCCAGGGATAAATCTGGTTTCCGGGACCGGATCAATTGCCTATGGTGAGAGGGCAGACAGGAAGTCGGCACGTGCCGGAGGATGGAATGATGTATTTTCAGATGAAGGGTCCTGCGGCTGGCTCGGGAGGAGGACACTGGAATTGTTTTCTAAAGAGAGTGACGGCAGAGTGGAGAAAGGATGTCTCTTGAATCTGATGCGGGAACATTTTCAGCTGGAAAGCGATATTGATTTGATTGATATTTTTGATAACAGGCTGAAAGGCAATCGGACGAAAATAGCAGAACTGCAGAAGATTCTGCTTCGGGCTGCCGTGGACGGCGATGCGGCGGCACAGGGGATGTATGAAGAGGCGGCAAAGGAGCTGGCCCTGATCGTGTGTGCGGTTTATGATAAGTTAGAGTTTGAAGGAACAGTACCGGTTTCTTATTCCGGCGGCCTGTTCCATGCGGGAGATCTGGTATTAAAGCCGCTGCAGGAACAGCTTAAGGAGAAAAAAATCAGGTTTCAGATACCCCGTTTTTCACCGGCTCAGGGAGCCGTGCTTCTGGCAGCAGAGCAAGGGGGGAAGACGGAACAAGAGTTAGATAGTATTATGTCGGTTTTAGAAATGCAGGGTTAGTATACAGCGGGAGGAGAAGAATGTTTTATACAGAAAAGGAAATTATGTCACAGCATGAGGCCCTTAAAGATACATTTGCGTACTTCATGGAAGAAAAGCCCAGAATCGAGCAGTTTTTCTCAGAGAATCCGAAAAGAAAGTTTATCATTTTGGGCTGTGGTTCCAGCTATATGCTGGCGAAATCCGCCCAAAGGGCTTTATCCAGATATGAGGGGACGTCTGCGGCAGCAGTGGCAGGGGGCGATTTCCTCCTGAACAGCGACCTTTATGATGCGTCCGTGAGAGACAGTATTGTGATCACCTTGTCGCGTTCGGGAATGACAACAGAGATTGTGAAGGCAGTGGAGTTTATTAAGGAGAATTATAAGTGCCCGGTCATCAGTTTTTCCATGCTGCGGGAGAATGATCTGTCAAAGTTTAGTGATCTGGAACTGATCATGGACTGGTGTTACGATAAAAGTGTCTGCCAGACAAGAACAGTGACAAATTTATACGCTGCTGTTCTGATGCTGGCCGGATTTTACGGAAAGGACATGGACCTTGTCTATAATCTGAGGGTTACGATAGAAGAAAATGAGGCACTGAAAAAGAAATACAGGGCAGATCTGGCACGTATTGCGGAGAAAGGCTGGAAGAATGCGGCAGTGCTTGCTGACGGGGTGCCGTGTGGTATCGCACAGGAGGGGGCGCTGGCGTTTACGGAGATTGCCAGAATTCCCGGCCGGTATTCGAATGTTTTGGATTACAGGCACGGGCCGATGGTTCTGAATGATTCTGAAACATTGGATATTGTTTTGATAAAGCCTGGTAAAAATGAGATGCAGAAAAATCTGGCGGAAGACCTGAAGGCTAAGGGAGCGGTGATTGTGACGGTGTCCTGTGACCAAAGTAGTACTTATGGTTCTGACCTGCATATTTTTGCGGGGGAAAGTGTACGGTATGAGACATGGGGGATTGTGCTCATCAGTGTGATCCAGATACTGGCTTATGAAAAGGCGATTGTAAGAGGATGCAATCCGGACCTGCCGGAAGGGCTGGACCCGTATATAGTATTTTAAATCTACAGTTTAGAAAGACGCATATAAAAAGGAGCACTGATTCTGATCAGGCTCCTTTTCTCTGTTTCATACGCTTGATTACTTTTAAACGTGTAAATTCTTCACGCTCTTTTTCTTCCAGGGCATTTGTAATGCTATATACAAGCTGTGTATACATTGGAATCGTGATATTCTGCAGGGCATTGGCGCGCTTCTGCGTTTTCTTAATATTAGATGCCAGACGGTAGGCTGCGTTCTCCACCATCGAGAGCTTGACCGTTAAGTCCTTCACCTTACGAAACGCTTCCGAGGCGATATCGATAGACTCACGCGTCGTACTGAACGAGTAGGTTGGAGTCTTGGTACCCGGAGTATATTTGACATGGGGGATTTCTGTGCCCATGATACTGCGGGTCTGAATCGTGATGGAGTTTTCTATGGGCACCGTATAGGCGAGCTGTGATACCATATTGATACCGTGTTCAATATTAGCACGCTGAAGGCATTGATACGCATAAGTGAACGTGGTGTCGATCTCGTCCTGTATATCCCGGGCCTCGTCGATCAGATCCATCAATTCCCGGATCAGGATATTACGCTTTTTGTCCATCAGGTCATAACCCTGCTTTGCCAGCGCAAGCGAATTCTTGGCAAGCATCAGGTTTCCTTTGGTAGGGAAGGTACGCGGATCCATGCAACTCCTCCTTCTTACAATTAATTAGTCAGAATATTCTGAAAACGGAGTGCAAAGGGGTCAGACCCCTATGCAGTCCGGTAATACTTATCGAGTATCTTTGTGTCGACACGGTCGAGTTCTTCTTTAGGCAGAAGCCCTAAATGCTCCCAGCCGAGGTTGAGTGTCTCTTCCATGCTGCGGTTTTCGTTTGGTCCCTGGCCGATATAATGCTCCTCAAAAGCTTTACCGAATTCGAGATACTTTTTATCGATCGGTGACAATTCGTCTTCACCGATTACGGATGCCAGGTTTCTTGCATCACCTACTTTTGCATAGGCGGAGAAGAGCTGGTTTGCCAGGTCCTGATGGTCTTCTCTTGTGTATCCGGCTCCGATACCGTCCTTCATCAGACGGGAGAGTGACGGGAGAATGTTGATCGGCGGATAGATGGACTGTCCGTGAAGCTCTCTTTCCAGTACGATCTGGCCTTCTGTGATGTAACCGGTAAGGTCAGGGATCGGGTGTGTGATGTCGTCATTCGGCATGGTCAGAATCGGAAGCTGGGTTACGGAACCATTGATTCCCTGTACGATGCCGGCTCGTTCGTATATGGTGGCAAGCTCGCTGTAGAGGTATCCGGGGAAACCTTTACGGCTGGGGATCTCTCCTTTGGAGGAGGAGACCTCACGCATGGCTTCGGCGAAGGAAGTCATATCGGTCAGTATAACAAGGATATGCATGTTCTCTTCGAATGCGAGATATTCTGCTACGGTAAGAGCTACTTTCGGAGTGATCAGACGCTCTACAACCGGGTCATTTGCCAGATTCAGGAACATGGCAACGTGGTCCGCCACACCGCTTTCTTCAAAGGTCCGGCGGAAGAAGTCGGCCACATCATGCTTTACGCCCATTGCAGCGAATACGATGGCAAACTGTTCGTCGGAGTTCTCCCCCAAGGAAGCCTGCTTTACAATCTGCGCTGCCAGCTGGTCGTGGGGAAGTCCGTTTCCGGAAAAGATCGGAAGCTTCTGCCCGCGGATCAGTGTCGTCAGACCGTCTATTGCGGATATACCAGTGTGGATATAGTTTCGTGGATACTCTCTCATGACTGGGTTTAAAGGAAGTCCGTTCACATCACGTTTCAGTGTGGATGTGATCGGTCCAAGATCATCGATGGGCTGGCCGATTCCGTTAAACGTACGGCCCAGCATCTCAGGTGAGAGTGCAATCTCCATCGGGTGCCCGGTCAGGCGTGTGTGTGTATTCTTCAAAGACATGTTCTCAGAGCCTTCAAATACCTGAATGACTGCCCTGTCCTCGTAGATCTCTACGATACGTCCTATTTTGCGTTCAGTGCCGTCCACGACAAACTCTACGATTTCATCGAAAAAGGCATCCTGGACCCCTTCTAATGCGATCAGGGGGCCGTTAATACTGCTGAGTCCTAAATATTCTATTGACATACGGTAATCCCCTCCTTACGCGTTCTTTTCAAGCACACGCTGATAAAAGGCATCGATATCACGCCTGTACTGTGCGAACATTTCCAGCCTGTCATTGGGCACATCATATTTAATGGAAATGATCTTATCGAAAATGTTTTCTGACTTCAGTACTGACATCGGGTGCCCCATCGTGACGAGTGCACGTGATTGTTTATAAAGATACAAAATAATATCCATCATTAAAAACTGTTTTTCCATTGATACGCAGGTATCGTCCTTATGAAACGCATTCTGCTGCAGGAAACCGAGCCGGATGACACGGGAAATTTCGAGTACCAGTTTCTGGTCATCGGGAAGCACATCGCTTCCGATCAGTTTTACAATCTCCAGAAGACTGCTTTCCTGATTCAGAAGGGCCATCAGGCGGTTGCGGTAATCCACGAATTTCGGTGAAACATGGTCCTGATACCAGGGGGCAAGGTCACCGAGATACTCACTGTAGCTGGTCAGCCAGTGGATCGCCGGGAAATGTCTCGCGTACGCAAGGCTCTTGTCCAGACCCCAGAAACAGCGCACGAAACGTTTTGTATTTTGTGTGACAGGCTCGGAAAAGTCACCGCCCTGCGGGGAAACCGCACCGATGATGGTGACGGAGCCGTCAGTTCCGTTTAAGTTGTGCATCATGCCTGCTCTCTCGTAGAATGCGGAGAGGCGGGATGCCAGATATGCCGGGAAACCTTCCTCGGCAGGCATTTCCTCCAGACGCCCGGATAATTCACGCAGGGCTTCTGCCCACCGGGAGGTGGAGTCGGCCATGATGGCTACATCATAGCCCATGTCGCGGTAGTATTCTGCCAGTGTCAGACCAGTATAGATGCTGGCTTCACGGGCGGCCACAGGCATGTTGGATGTATTCGCGATCAGAGTAGTCCTGTCCATCAGAGGATTTCCTGTACGGGGGTCAGTCAGCTGTCCGAACTCTTCCAGAACCTGTGTCATCTCATTCCCACGCTCTCCACAGCCGATGTAGATGATGATATCTGCATCCGACCACTTGGCGATCTGGTGCTGTGTCATTGTCTTGCCGGTACCGAAGCCTCCGGGAACTGCGGCCGTACCACCTTTCGCGATTGGAAACATGGTATCGATGATTCTCTGCCCGGTAATCAGTGGTGTGGATGCCGGAAAACGGTGATGCGTCGGACGCGCCACGCGGATTGGCCAGTGCTGTGTCATGGTCAGTTTCTTTAAGGTGCCGTCGGAAAGTTCAAGAGTAACCAGAACTTCATCGATGTTGTATTCCCCGTCTTCTGCCATATCGACAACTCTTCCTTCCAAATCAGGGGGAACCATGCATTTATGTGTAATTGCATGTGTCTCGGG
This sequence comes from Clostridium sp. AF19-22AC, assembly GCF_003479085.1. Lineage (NCBI taxonomy): Bacteria > Bacillati > Bacillota > Clostridia > Eubacteriales > Clostridiaceae > Clostridium > Clostridium sp. AF19-22AC. The sequence goes on from NZ_QUGN01000025.1 coordinate 64,307, forward strand.
GACTTCCGCTATGATATCTCCGCCGTGGAGATAATCACCCTTTGAGACTACGATGTGTGTCTGCCATTTCTTTGTGCGGTCGAGGGAGTCTACACTGACACCGCGGGTGATAAATGCCCCGCCGGATTCTGCGATTTTCTCAAGCGGGCGTTCGATACCGTCGAAAATATTATTCAGGATTCCCGGAGCAAGGACAACCGATACTGCGTTGCCGGAGGCCACCACTTCCTCACCAGGGCGAAGCCCTGTTGTTTCTTCGTAAACCTGGATTGTAGTCAGGTCTTTGTCCAGAGCGATAACTTCGCCGACAAGCTTTTCTTTGCCGACATATACCATCTCGGACATACGAAAGCCCGTGTTGCCCTTCAGATAGATGACGGGACCGTTGATTCCGTAAATTGTTCCAGTATTAAGCAACGCCGTCACCTCCTAAAAAAATAAATTTATCATATTCGTTGCGCAGGGCTGTTTTAAATGAGTTATCAATCAAAATATTACGGTTCCGGATGACTGCACGGATACCACCTGTAAAATCTTCAGCACTGACTGTAAGCCTTGTGCCGGTTGCGTCCTCCAGATCGGAACGGCGTGTTTCGTCTGACGGGTTGATATAGATAACCATCGGGTCACCTGCGGCAAAAGAGATTGCTTTTTGGATACATTTGATCAGATAATCCTCATAAGCTTCTGTTTCCATAAATTTATTGACCAGATCATTCACTTCATCGAAGATCTTATCCTTTAACTCCAGCTGAACCTTTCCCTGACGGCGTTTTAACTCCAGCTGGGACCTGGCCATAGCCTGATTTAACTGCTGCTTGGCGCTGACTGTTTCGGCCTTGATACGGGTCTCAGACTGGCGGAGCGCCTCTTCTTTATGATCTTGTAATACTTTTTCCAACGCTTCACGGTAGGTGTCGATGATGGCGTTTCCTTCAGCCCTCGCCTCCTCCATGGAGGTTGTCTGTAAGTGTGCGATTTTTTCTTCCAGGGTCAAGAGGGGTACCTCCTTCATTTATTCTTTAAACTGTCAATTTTTGAAACTGATGCATCTGTGATCCGGATGGAATCCCTTTGGCTACAGCTTCAGTCCGATTGCTTCTGTGATATAGGATGTGATAAAGTCTTTCTTACGTCCGGTTCCGTGCCTGTCAGGAATCTCAACCAGAAGAGGCATCTTCCTCTCCAGACGGAATTCATCAATGATGTCCGGGAACTCGCGTCCCAGTTTTTCAGTCAGGAGGACGATGCCTACGGTTTTGTCCTGCAGGACATCCTGAAGGGCTGTGTGCAGCTCATCACGTTCATGGACGACAACTCCGTCCACGCCTGCAAGACGCATTCCTGTATAGGTATCAACATTATCACTGATCAGATACATTTTCATCTTACAGTTTACCTAAGATCATGAAGGAGATGATCAGTCCGTACAGACATACACCTTCCGCAAGACCTACGAAGATCAGGGACTTACCAAGTACGCTGGAATCTTCGCTGATAGCGCCAAGGGCAGCGCTTGCTGCACTTGCCACGGCAATACCTCCGCCGATACAGGATAAACCGGTAACCAGAGCGGCTGCGAGATAGCCAAGTCCTGTTGCTGTAGAAGCGGCAGCGGCTGCTGTGTCAGCTGCTTCTACTTTGCTGCCGAGCATCATGATGGATGCAAGGACAAAAGCACCGAAGAAAAAGAAGGCATTTACACCAATCGTTCTTTTATAACGTTTCTTGTTCTTTTCTCCGATTAAATAGTATCCGAATGGAATGATGATACTTAAGGTTAAAGCTGCGATAAGAATGATTTTTGTTGCTAAATTCATAGTTAAGGTCCTCCCTACTTTTTCTTAGATTTTTTCGATTTTTTTGTATATGGATCAAAAGCTCTTCCGCTTCCTTTATAAAAACGGCTGAACATCTCATAATATTCCAGACGAAGTACCTGGATACCTACGATCAGCCCTTCAAAACCGCATACAAACAAGTTCCCGAGTACAATGACCACCCAGTTCGGTGACCCGCTCTCCGCACCTGCCAGAATCAGGACAACTTCCATGATTGCTGCATGGCTGACTGCAAATGCGCCGATACGCACAAATGACAGCGTGTTGGAAAAATAGCTGAGCAGTGTTTCAAATAGTTCGAAGAAGCCCTGTACAAAGAACATACCTGCGCTTTCTTCCATCTGGTCAGCACGTTTCTGGATTTTTCTTGTGATAGGTTCCTTTAATAAAATTAACAAAAGCGGTATACCAAACATGACTGCCATGACAATTCCGCCCGGTGTCTTATGTCCTGTCATGAATAATACGATCGTTACAGCGACAGATGCATAAAAAACGAGTCCGGCAACGCCGTTTGCATCAAACCAGATATTCTCCATATCATGGCTCCTGACTGCGTTGACAATGTGAAGAACCATAGCCACGAGTATGACAGCCATACCAAATGCGACCGCCACGATAAATACGGTGTTCAGCTTACCGATAAACGGCAGTGTGGTCATATGGTCGATGGGCCTCAGCCAGAGTGGCTTTATAACGTCTTCGAATCCGAATATACTGCCGAACATGAAACCGAAAATTGTGGAAAATATACCGGCTGTGGAAATTATCCCCGCCAGCGGCGCCTTTTTAAAGTAGTAGATCAGGCCTCCCCCGATTAACAGAAGAAGTCCCTGCCCCACATCCCCGAACATGACTCCGAATATGAATGAGTAGGTCAGGCCTACAAACACAGTCGGGTCAAATTCATCATGGGAGGGCAGCCCGTACATCTGGACAAACATCTCGAAGGGCTTGAAGATCTTCGGGTTCTCCAGTTTGGTCGGCGGTTCACCGAAATAAGTATCATGGTCATCCTCGACAACAACGAAAACCTTGTCATCATCTTTGATCTCATGCAGAAACTTTTCAATATCATCTTCTGCCATCCAGCCGCAGAGGATGTAATAATCTTCCTTCTTATCCTCCATGCGTGCCGCCATCTTGCGGACATCAAAGTTATTCGCCAGCTCTTCCAGACGGTTTCTTGCAGCAATCAGCTGCGGTGCACGCCCGGAAAGCATTTCACCGGCCTGTTTGTCCAGTTCTTCGATTTCCTGGTTTGTGTTGTAAATGGCTTTTACAATCCTGCGGTATTCATCCGCGGGCGTATCCTGAAATTCCTCCGGGAGTTCTATTTTTTCAAAGTGCAGGGACCGGAACACGGCATCCACCTTCTGGGCCTCTCCGGGGGATACAAAGTAAGCACCGTATACATAGCTTTCATCACGCTCACCTTCCACGAAGATAGCGCCGAGATCGTCCATCAGATATTTGTCCATCTTATGATAAAATTCTATGGCGATTCTCCCGAAACGGTATGTGATGTATTTGTATTTCAAAATCTGGCTCAATTCACAGTCCAGAGGCCTGAAAGGCGCTATAATCTGCTGTTTCTTACGAAGATCATCGATCTTGCGTTTTAGTTTATCCTTCTTGTCCTGAAGTTCCATGTAGTCATGGTTGGCTGTTCTTACAACTTCGAACATATCGTCCAGCCCAAGGGAAACGTCCGGTTCGACTTCGTCTGCATTCTGCAGGTATCCTACGAACTGGATTGCTTTATTGAGTGCATCCCGGTATGGGTTGATTTCAACAAATGGCCTTAGATTGTCTACGGTCTTCAGCTCGGATAATGCAGATTCCAGCTGGATTTCATATCGCGACAGGTACAGGTCCGTAACACGGTCTATGTCACCTCTGGGGCCGGAGATGTTGATGAATTTCATTTTAACTATCATTGAGTTCTACCTCCAACGTATGCCAGCGTCTCACCTGGTGTAAGGCCGTAACGGATACACTCTATGGCGGTCGTCAGCTTTTTAAGCTCTTCTTCTTTCAGGAATAAATACGTATTAATCGTGGCGATGGAGTAAGGATTGCGCCTCCTGTCCACGGTGTAGAGATGATAAAGGCATTCCGCATACATCTGTTCAATCGTCAGGTTCTGGCCAAAATCGTAGTGGCGGGAATAGGATGTCTTGCGCATGGCGCTGTAAAATTCTTCCTTATTAGAAGACTCAACCATTTCCTTGACCAGATCCGTGGAAATCTTGTAATGGATCGGAACCAGAAGGGAATAAATGTCAGCAGGTGCCATATCGTAATATCTCTTTGCGCGGTAGATCCATTGAAGATTCAGCATGTCGATCTTGGCGCCGCAATCACGGGTGAAAATCTCCAGCTCTTTCTTTTTTAGAACCTTTTTTCTCTCTTTCCATACGGTAGAAAAATAATATAAGTCAAGTGTCAGGTCATAATCAAACAATGTGATTGACTGGGTGTCCCGCAGCTTTTTAAGCGGTTCATAATATTCCGTGCCCTTCAGATTCTCGACCAGTTCATCCGTCGTCCGGGAAGTGATCAGCTTCTCAATGGATATCTGGGAATAACGGTCAAAGAATGGTTTCTTGTAATTCAAGTCGAACGGCTCGGCGTAGTGGTTGATAACGATACGAAAACAGTAGTTGATCAGGTCTACTTCGTAACGCTTTAAATATAATTGCAGGAACTTGCGCTGTTCCAGACTGCAGAAGCGGTATATCTTGGTGTAGTCCTGATAAAGTGACTGGATCAGGATTTTCTCAATGTCACCGCGGTGGAGCCTGGCCTCGTCAATCTCATCCAGAACATCTGTGTAAGAAGAATTCTCCATCAAGTAGGAGACAACTTCCGGCACGTTGTGGAGATTTGCAATCTCTTCAAACTGCTCCGGCTTCAAAAGCCTTGCTTCCATAGCCCGGACTTTCGTCACAATCCCGCTGTAAACAAGTAGATTCCCCATAGGCTATACCTCTGTTATCCGTTTTAAAATATTTTGTGCGTATTGTGTGTGCTTTTCCTCATACTCTCTTAGCAATGCCTCGATGGAGTCACTGTTAGCCCCTGTCTGGCTGTCTAAAAGTCTGGTAGTGCTGCTTTCCAGCTCATCCCGTATCTTTCCGATGCGTTCTTGAGTCTTTGCCTCCAGATCCTCGTCGAACCTGCGCCGCGCGGCATCATATTCCTTGTCCAGAACAGATTTCTGCGCTTCGGCATGGCTCACGATAGCGGCGGCGGCAGATTCTATTTCCGATAATTTCCTTACAATAGAGTCCATGTTAAGCCTCCTGTTAATCATTGATAGTAGTTGTATTTATAATACACCTTTTCAAAAAAAAAGCAAGTTACGAACCGTTTAGAGACGTAATATTTCTCAGGTATACTACGTCCCAAATTAAGTTAGATGGTGTCCCAAATTGAATTAAGTGGTGTCCCAAAATGTATTTTGCCCTGTACCTTATGTTATGGTATTATAATTTGTAGAAAAATATTTCAAGTTTTACACAATAAGAGGATTGATTTTTAGCTGTTCTGTATTATACTTACCATAAATGGAAATAAAAAACGTTATTTATGGGAAGTAAGTGAAAAAGGAGTATATAGATTATGAGATTGAGAAATATACCGCGTGCGGAAGGCACGCTTCAGGCACATCCGGCAGTAATCAAACGTCCGGAGGCGCAGAAAGGCTGTTGGAGGCAGGTTTTTGGCAATAAAAATCCGATACATATAGAAATTGGAATGGGAAAAGGCCGTTTCCTGCTGAATATGGCAGTAAAATATCCTGAGATTAATTTTATTGGGATTGAGAGATATTCCAGTGTATTACTCCGGGCTGTGGAAAAGTTTGATACCGAGGAGTTTAATATGCTGAAAAATGTACGGCTTGTCTGCATGGATGCAAAGGATGTCGAAGAAGTTTTTGCACAAAACGAAGTGGAAAAAATATATCTGAATTTTTCTGATCCCTGGCCTAAAGCAAGGCATGCGAAAAGACGCCTGACTTCAACAGAATTTTTGACAAGGTATGAGAAGATTCTTGCAAAGGGTGGAAAAATCGAGTTTAAGACGGATAATACAGAATTATTTAAATTTTCGATGGAACAGGTAAGGGAAGCAGGGTGGATTCTTGAGAATTATACATATGACCTGCACCATCATGAAATAATGAATGCGGGAAATGTAATGACAGAATACGAAGAGAAATTCTCAGCAAAGGGAAATCCGATTAATAAACTGGTAGCAGTGAGAAAATAAGAGCACAAACAGGCAGAAACATTACAATTAGGTACACCACAAAAGTTAATTAGGGACGTAGTAAACCTTTAAAATATTACGTCCCCATTCACAGTTTTTTCATATTTTGCATATTATATCCATGAGGAGATATAGCCTTACACGGGCAGTTGGAGGTATGTATGAGAGGCAGAGGCTGGAAGGATTTTGTTTGTCATAAGATGTACTGCAGGCCGGACCTGAACCGCAAGCTGATGTGTCTGAAGCGTTCGCTTGACGAGGTGTGTGAGATACTGAACAGCGGGAGCTGCCGTGGTAAATAGAATATAGAGAAACGTAGGTGTTTGCTATGAAAATCAAAGTAACTGCGAAAAATTACCCACAGGAGGTACTTCGGTCAGGGATGCCTGTGTTAGTTGAATTCTTTGCTGTTTGGTGCGGGAAATGTGCAATGATGGCTGATATTGTGGATGAACTTGCATCTGAATATGCAGGCAGGGTCAAGGTGTGTCAGATTGATATTGAGGAATGTGAAATCCTGGCATCGGAATTTGATGTTGAGGTGGTGCCGACCTTTGTTCTTTTTAAAGGTGGCAGGCCGGTTTCAGCGGCCAGTGGGGTGCTGAATAAGGAAGTTCTGATAGATATGATCGAGTCATGATATGGAGCGGCGGTATGCTTTCCGGGACAGGAGGTATACCGCCGGTTTCTATTTATAGGGAGTGGACATATCTATGTACAGAGTAATTTCCTGATTTAGCCTGCATTTCTTTAGTCCTTTTAAAGAAATATTTTGTATTCTGCCGTCAGTTATTAGTTTTTCGAGTTCCCGTGAGGAGAGTCCAAGCTTTTCCCGAAGGATCTGGGATACTTTCACGGGAAGAGAATACTGGCTTGTGATCTGAAGTTCAACGGTTGTGCCGGAATCGGGATGGGGGCCAAGGATTTGATAATCGGGAAGTACGATTTCTGCGCCGTTAGTCTGGAGAAGCCAGGTGGAGAAAGCATATTGAAGGGCAAGGCTTCCATCGTTGCTGTAAAATTGTTCCAGCAGGCGGTTGTCGATGCTTTCGGGTTTGATTCTGGAATAGAGGGGCAGGTTCCAGGTTGTCCGGCAGTTTTTACATTTATAGATCAGCCAGATGTCCAGATATTTACCCTGGGCATTAACCCGGAACCTGCCTGAGCTCGCATGCTCCGTTTTTTTCTGGCATTTTTTGCAGTATTTAAGTGCCAGAGGAGGGGTGCTGTACTGCACCTCCCATACTATTTTTTGCATTTCTTTCGAGTCCTTTCCTGTTAATTTAGAACAAGAAAGTAATAACAGGCGGATTTTTTTCGGATTTTCTCATGATCTGGTCTCCTTTCTTATGATTGCAGATTTTCCTTCTGTAAAAAGTGTAGCATGACAGGCAGATAAAACCTACCTAATAGATTTTTTATACTTTATTTTGCGGCGGGGGCATAAGAAAGGAGACCAAACGTATGCCGGTTATGGCGTGGGTTTAGTCTCCTTATATCATTTCTTTTTCTTTTCCTGACCGATGATCCGCTGGATGCTCTTGAATGACAGAAAGTATTTTTCGGCAAGGCGGTCCATGCGTTCTCCTTTTAAGTAGTCGGCATAGATTTGTTCATTCCTGAGTCTGAGTTCCTGGCGGGTTGAAGTTCCTTCACCCCAGGACTTTTTATTTGCCGCAGCTTTGGGGATGTAGATCAGCTCGCCGTCTATATATTCCTGTATCTTTTCCAGTAAATCACGGGGCAGGATATGGTTTGCTTTCTGATAGCTCATGTTGCTCTCCTAGTTCGTTCTTAATGAAACATAGCGTTTAATTAAGTTGAAATTGTTTCAGGATCAGCAAGGGCTATTTTTGTAAATCTGAACATTCATACCCTGGCTAAAGCGTCAGTGCTTCTGCCCGCTCAGGGTATCTGTGATAAAAATTCATTTCACCGCAATAGCCTCTGCTATGCAGTCATAAAGATAGGATTAAGCATAAGTCTCAAAGGTCCTCCTTATTTTTTTGCGTGACGGAGAATCAGTAATTCCCCTGACTTGATGAAAGTATATCATGACTCCGTCAGTTATGCACCTTAAATTCTTTTTATAAACAAAGTTAAGGCTTCAAAATAAAGTGAAGCATCGATGGTGCTCCTGCAGTTTAAAGTTATTCCTGCATGGAGTGCCCTTCATAAACCTGGTCGAGTACCTCAAGATATTCCGCCCCGAATATGCGGACATATTCTTTTACAGCGCCTTTCACCGCCTTTCTGCCGGCATCGCCAAGCTCTTTTTCCAGCATTTTACTGATGGTATATAAAATATGTGCGGTATGATATGTAAAGTCCTTCATACAGGAAGTGCCAAGCTCTGTCTTTTTCTTTGCCAGCAGCTGGTTTTCCTCCTCTGTCAGCGGCTGCCCCCAGTCAAATTCACATCGTTCACCGCCCCAGCTTAATGGTGTGGATAATTGTGTGCATATGAAGTCACTTCGAAACCCTTGATAGACGGCGTTATCCACATTCAGGCAGTAATATTTCCCGTATTCGGACAGACCGTGTTTCTTCCAGGCGTCACACCACGCACATCTTGAGACATAGGTTCTCAGGGTGGGGGTTATACATAATTGTCCGGCGTCCATCTGTCCTTCATAATCAGGATGCCACTCCCCGTAAGCCTGGCTGGTCATTGTGGTCAGGTCGTCCCCGTGTTTTAAGGCATTTTGCGCCATACGTGTGCCACGTTCGTTTCCATATTTTGTCATGCCTTTGAGAATCGCATTTTTTCCCTTTTCGCCGTTTTCTGTAATGGCGTATTTGGCTAAAAGGCCGAAAAGGGTGGCGTGATGTTCGATTTTACAAGCTGGTTGTGTTGATGACATGGCAGATTCCTCCTTTAAACTGGTGTTAGATAATATTCTTATGAAGTCAGTATATCAATTTATCATGAAAAAGGGTAGCATTCTGAAAATTTAACTTTAACATTAGATAATCGTAAATAGATAAAATATTGCGCTTCCTTTTTAAGTTTCAGTTGCTTATTTTAAAATTGCAGATAGAATAAAACTATAGTGTATTTGATAGTTATTTTATCCGATGGGAGAAGTTAATATGAGAAAACACCGCCGCCCCTTAAAACTGAAGACAATTCTGATTATTTTATCTGCAAGTATTATTATCTGTACGCTGGGTATCAGCGGGATTATTTCTTTCCAGATGTTTGAGAGACTGATGGTACAGAAAATTTCTAATTCCAGAGTGGATGTACTGACCCAGATTTCTGAGAAGGTTTCGGCAATTAAATCTAACGCAGAGATGTTATCGAACCTGTATTTTTATAATGAAAATCTGACAGATCTCTACCACGAGGGAAGCTATACCAGGGAGGAGCAGGAAAAGATACTGGAGAATTTCAAAAATATAGAAAGTTTATCAGGAATGACCCAGGCTGCGACAGGGCTTGATTTTTACTATTCTTTTCTCATGGAAAACGGGTATACCTACAGTACGGGTCCGGCGAAAAATGCACAGTCACTGGCAGATTACAGGAATAAGCTGTGGTTTCTCGATGTGCTGGAAGAGAAAGAAAAATGGATTTCTACATATGAGGACAGTCAGGGGAAGAGTATCGTTTCGATTGCACGGACGATGACGGATGAAAACGGGGATTTTATCGGATTGTTCCTTTTTAATATATACGAGAAGAATTTCAGCCAGGTGTTTGAGTCACTGTCTGATAAAAACGATATCTACATTGTGGACAATATTGGGAATATCGTATCGCACAGGAATAAAGAACTGATAGGAATTCGTTTTTACGATATGGATGTCATGAATGAGATGTTCCGGGAGCAGAATTATAATATCATCGAGAAAAGTCAGAAGAAATATCTGTTTTCCATCTATAAAAATCAGGAGCTGAACTGGATTCTGGTGGAGGAGATTCCGCTCGAACTACTTCTGGGAGACGTGAAATCCATACAGAGGAGGATGGTGATGATTGGGCTGATCATTTTCTCGGTCAGTATGCTGGTCTGCTTCTACATTTCCCACAGGACAACAAGGCCGCTCGGGGAGTTGGTGCATGAACTGGAGAAGGTGGGGAAATCTGAAAAAAATGACCAGAAATTCGAGGCCGCGGGGTGGCATGAGATTAACACGATCTGCGAAGAATGTAATTATATGAACCAGAGGATCAGGAGTCTTGTGACCGCGATTAAAGATTCGGAGAAAAAGAAGCGGGCCGCGGAGATGGGATTTATGCAGTCACAGATGAGTCCGCATTTCCTCTATAATACTCTGTTTTCCATCCGCTGTCTTGTGGATATGGGTAATAAACAGGGGGCGATCGGGATCATTGATGCTTTCACTTCGATTTTGAAATATATTTTGTCATATAAGAGTGAATTTGTGGATGTGTCGCAGGAGATCAAGTTTTTGGAGGATTATTCAATCCTGCAGAAATACCGGTACGGAGATCAGTTTTCACTCGAAATTATATGTCCGCAGGAACTGTATCAGAAAAAGGTACTCAGAATGATTCTGGAACCTCTTGTCGAGAATTCGCTTTTCCACGGTCTGGATGATGAGGTGGATGCGATCCACGTAGCGGTCAGTTTTCAGGTGTGCGATGGCGATATGCTGATTACGGTAACGGATGACGGCGTAGGATTTACGGATGAGAATTACATGGAACTGAGCAGGAAAATCCGTTCTAAGGAGCAGTCGAACATGATCGGGATGAATAATATCCGGGAGCGGATTAAGATGAACTTCGGAAAAAAATACGGCTTAAGCATTGATACAAATTATGAAGATGGCGCCCGGATTATCGTTAAGATTCCGGTGCTGGAATAGGTCAGGGGTGTAAGGACCGGTTTTACATAAGCATGGAGGGTAAAAGGATGAGAATATTGATTGTGGATGATGAACTTCCAATCCGTGAATGGCTGAAGATGTCCATATCAGCACTGGAAGGAAATACAAATGAGGTATGTACTGCGCCAAATGGCAAGGATGCGTGGGAGATGTTTTCAAAGGAGCCGTTCGACATGGTTGTAACGGACATTAAAATGCCAAAAATGGGAGGGCTTGAGCTTCTGCAGAAGATCAAGGATTCATGCGGGGAGACATATGTCGTGATGCTGACTTCATATAGTGAGTTTGAATATGCCAGAGAGGCGATTAAATATCAGGCGAATGAGTATGTGTTAAAAAATGAGATTACGGCAGAAGTGCTCGGGCAGATCATGGAAAATTATCACGAAAGTAAAAAGAGCCGCAAAGAGGTGGAAAAACCCCGGTACATCAAGGACCTGCTTACGAACCCTCATCTGACAGAAACATTTCCGGTGAAAAAGAAAGAGGGAGAGCACATCTTTGCGGCTGCTTTTGCAGAGAAGGAATCGGACAAGGCGGTATTTGAAAGCTTTCTGAATGCATTTGTGCTGAGAATCGAGCCTTGTTTTTATGAGAAAGATATTTCGGTCTGGGTATGCAGCTATAAAAACAGCTATTCTACGGGGGCATGTTTTGGTGAGGCGATGGCATTCTGTAAGAATCTGGCGCTTCTGAAAGAAACGGGGGTCGGGTTTTCCGGTTTTACAGAAGAAATCCCGGAGGCATGCCAGCGTGCGAGGATGGCACTGAACCTCGGATTCTATGAGAACCGCCAGGGTGTATTTTTGTACAAGGAAGAGGATCAGGAGGCCAGTCTTCAGAAAATAAAGGGCATTCGGAAAAATGTAATATCGATGATCCGTAAAGACCGCCAGGAGGAGGCAAAGGGATATATTGCAGACCTGTACAAAGAGCTTACGAAGGCACAGGTCCTGGATCTGGATCAGGTGCGGGGATGCTTCACAGATATGGTGGATGCATACAAAGTGTCGAAGATGGAGTTCGCCGGCCGCGGGCTGGAGGAACTATGCAGAAAGACCAGGGATGGAATTGAAGGCGCCGGGAGTCTGGAGCAGCTCAGGAAAGAAATGGATACCTTCCTGCGGGAGCTGAAAGGCACAATGGTAGTCGGTGAGAAAGCATACTCCGAATACGTGAAGTCAGCGATCGCTTATACGGTGGACAATTACGCTTCCATCGAATCACTGGCAGAAGTCGCCGATTACGTGAATATCAATGCAGACTATTTCTGCAGGCTGTTCAAGGCTGAAACAGGGTCTACCTATAATAGTTATCTGACAAACTGCCGGATTCAAAAGGCCGTCGAACTACTCACCAACACCGATCTGAAGGTATATGAAGTAGCTGAGAAGGTCGGGTATTCCAACCTGTCCTACTTTTCGAGAGTATTCAAAAAGGTGATGGGTGTGAATCCGTTCTTTTACCAAAAGAAGCGGTAAAGGGGTCAGACCCTTTTGCCGTCCATATTCAGAATATTCAGAAAACGGAGCGCAAAAGGGTCTGACCCCTTTGCAGAATCCCGACAAAAAGTCGTTTTTGTGTTAATAACCAAGAAGCATTTCTTTTAAGAAGTCAGAAAAGTGCAAGATGCTTACAGTTCTGTGTGTTGGATTTTTCAGCAGATCCGGTAAGATATTATTAGATACAGGGAGATAGAGATGAAGAGAAAAGTACTGTTATTGGGTTCTGTCATTTTAGCGATCGGAATTTTTGCATGTGGCAGGAATGTGACGGATGATGTGGACAGGCAGGGCCAGCCGGCGGATAAAGGAGAGCTGGCTGAGCTTCGGGTTGCGGTACAGCAGTATTACATTAGTTCACCTGTCGGCTATATTATGGAGCATGGTCTGGACGAGGAATTTGGTTTGAAGCTGGTTCCGGTGGAATATCCGTCGGGTGCGGAGCAGATCGTGGATATTGAAAAGGATAAGTATGATGTTGCTACGACGGGCGCGGCGTTTCTGTACCCTCTGGTGGAGAACAAGGGTGTTGTGATCGGGGAACATATCCGGTCCACGGGCGGGGATGCGGTCTATGCCAGAAGCAGCAGCCGGATTCTGGACGTGAAAGGATTTAACCCGACTTATCCGCAGGTATACGGGGACCTCGATACGGTGAAGGGATGCCGGATTCTGATGAAGAGCAACACGACCCAGCAGTATCTCGGGATGAAATGGCTGGAATCGATCGGAGTCAAGAAGGGTTCCGTAAAACTTGCTTACGGGGACTTTCAGGATACCTATAACAGGTTTCTGGATGGTGAGGGCGATGCGGTTGTGCTCAGCGCACCTTATTCTTATATGGCTCTGAAGGAAGGGTTTAAGAAGGTGGCCGACACCGAGTCACTGCATACGGAAATATATGAGGTAATTCTGGCGACTAAAAAGGCGCATGAGGAAAAACGAGAATCTCTGGTACGTTTTATGAAATGTCTTTTATATGCAAATGAGATACTGGAAGCTGACTCCAGAGAGAAGACCGCCTCCGGTGAAAGCTGGTATCTGAAACAGGGACAGTCGGTTTCTAAGGATATTCTGGAGATGGAATGTAAGGACAAGATTTTAGTGACAAGGAAAAATTACGACATAGAGAAGTTTGGCGATTTTGAAATAAAATATGCGGAGTATATGGCGGCGATCGGAAATATACCGCCTCTCGGACTTCCAAATGTAGATAAAAATGTAGACTGGGAGCTGTTCCGGGAGGCATTTGAGACGCAGAACAGAGGGAATTAAACAAGAATTGTCTTGTTTAAAATAAAAGGAATAAAGGAGAAAGGTTATGAAGAAAAGAGTATTGGCGGGATTTTTGGCAATGACTTTAGCACTCTCATGCCTGGTTGGCTGCCAGTCGGGAGGAAAAACGGAAGAAAAACAGGGGAAAACAGAGGCTTCGGATGCGAAAGAGGATACGGATTCCGGAGAACTCCCGGTGATCCGGGTGGCGGTTATGCCGTTTTATATTTCTTCACAGATCGGCTACATCATCGATAACAAGCTGGATGAGGCAAACGGATTTAAGATTGAACCTGTCATGTTCCCGACAGGGGCGCCAATGAACGAAGCGATTGCATCCGATTCCTATGATGTGGCAACAATCGGTGGAGCGTTTGTATTTGGAGTTGCCAATTTTGACGCTCATGTTATCGCGAGCCATATCAACGGGACCGGCGGCAATGAAATCTGGGCCTACAAGGATTCTGCACTCGCAGGTGTGAAGGGGACTAACCCGGACTACCCGGATGTACTCGGATCACCGGATACAGTCAAAGGAGTGAAGATCGTACAGACAACCGGAACGACCGGACAGCTCGCCGTGACAAAATGGCTGGAGGCCATCGGCGTGCCGGAGACAGACGTACAGATGGTACATATGGAATTTGCACAGTGCTATCAGGCTTTCAAGGGCGGACAGGCCGATGTGGCGGCGCTCACCTCACCTTATTGTTTCCAGACAGACGATACGATGGTAAAAGTGGCGGACCTCGACCAGTTAGGGCTGCAGCTTTATGAGGAAATCACTTTAACAGACAAGGCATATAACAATGAAGAGATTAAGGCTGTTATCCCGGCATTTTTAAAGACACTCTATGAAGTAAACGACGAACTGGAGGCAAACCCGGACAAGAAGTTCGAGGCTGTTAAGAAATGGTACAACGACAACGGCGGGTCTGCTACAGATGAAGATATCCAGGCAGAATGCGACTTAAAGCCGTTTGTGACAACAGAAGATGCAAAAGCATTAAAACTGGGCGATTATGAGGTAGCTTACGCCGAATTCATGGTATCTCAGGATAAACTCGACGGCGATAAAGTAGAAACTGTAAAAAATAACACGACTTCAGAATTTCTTGATGAAGCTTTGAAATAAAGAGACAGGATGCCGGGCATGTGAATGGTCATTTACCCGGCATCCTCCTGTAACAGACATAAAAGAAATGAAAGGCTGGATAAAATGAAGAAGAACAAAAAATATATGGTCATTTCTGCAATTTCCATGATATGCTTTTTTGTCCTGTGGGAGCTGGTGACAGACGTATTCCATTTATTCCCGGTGTACTCCATGCCGAGTCCCATCAAGACATTTCAGGCATTTTTTATCAAACTGGTAAACCCGTCCCCGGACGGCTCTGTCTTACTGGTCCATGTTGCGGCAAGCCTGCAGGTGGCCCTGACCGGCTATGTGCTCGGTGCAATCGTGGGAATCCCGCTTGGAATTCTAATGGCCTGGTATAAGCCCGTGGATCTGTTTGTAAAACCTATTTTCGACCTTATAAGGCCGATCCCCCCGATTGGCTGGGTTCCGATTATGATCCTCCTGCTGGGCATTGACCTGAAATCGAAAGCAATGGTTATCTTCGTATCCGCGGTTATTCCCTGCATTATCAATTCCTATTCAGGCATTAAGCAGACGAGTGAAGTACATATCAATGTGGGAAAAACCTTTGGGCTGACAAAATTTGAAATCCTCCGGAAGATAGCTATCCCGACGGCACTGCCCATGATCTTTACGGGCCTGCGGGTTTCTCTCGGGGTTGCATGGATGACGCTGGTAGCTGCCGAACTCGTGGCGGCTACGAAAGGACTTGGATACATGCTCCAGATTGCAAGGACGATCGGCCGCCCGGACATCATTGTGATGGGGATGCTTGTCATTGCCGGAGTCGGTGCAATTCTGACAGGAACGTTGGAATTTCTGGAAAAGAAATTCGTGAGGAGGTAGAAGATGAAGACAAAGGAAAAAAGCCTTGCCGTGGGTATTGGGGCGGCGGCGATTTTAAGCGTGTTTTTAATATGGTACTTTGCGGCCTCCTATACAAAGGTGTCGCTGTTCTTTCCGACTCCCCAGAAAGTCTTTTCCAGATTCGCCGAGTCACTGTCAGTCCCGATTGGGAAGTATACGCTCCAGATGCATGTACTGTATAGTCTGAAGCGCGTATTCGTGGGATTCGGACTATCCTCTGTAACAGGAATTATTCTGGGGGTTGCAATGGGATACTCCAAAACAGTCAATGCAATTGTCAGGCCCATTTTCAATATTATCCGCCCGATCCCGGGACTAGCGTGGATACCGCTGGCAATCCTCTGGTTTGGAATCGGCGAGACGACAAAATATTTTATCATCTTTATGGGTGGTTTTGCTAATATTGTGCTGAACTCTTATGACGGCACAAACAAGGTCGATCAGACACTGGTCGGGGCGGCAGAACTTCTGGGCGCGAATAAGTTCCAGATTTTTGTGAACATCATCCTCCCGAGCGCCACACCATACATATTCGCAGGGCTGCAGGTTTCCCTGTCCACATCCTGGATGGCAGTTCTGGCGGCGGAGATGATCAGCTCCTATGAGGGGGCAGGATGGATTATCAATATGGGAATGAACACAGGGGATACCGTTTTGATTCTGGTCGGCATGATTTCCATAGCAATCATCGGGTTCGCACTGGCTAATATTATGAGAGTTTTAGAAAGGAGATTATGTTCATGGACGGTAAGGGGAAAGTAACAGTCAGATGTAAGGATCTCTGTAAAACTTTTTATGCAAAAAATAGAAAACAGGATGAAGTGAATGAGGTTATCCGGAATCTGAACCTTGAAGTAAAGGAAAACGAGTTTCTGGTCCTGTTCGGACCGGGACAGTGCGGGAAGACAACCATCCTGAACCTGCTGGCGGGCCTTGTAGATGCAACCGGAGGGGAGATAGAGGTGAATGGGAAAAAGGTGGACGGGCCGAGCTGTGACCGCGGGATGGTCTATCAGACAACTGCACTGTTCCCGTGGATGAGCGTTATGAAGAATGTATCTTTCGGACCAAGGATGCAGGGGGTTAAGAAGGAAGAGTGGAAAAAAAGAGCCCAGTACTATATTGACTTAGTCGGCCTGACCGGGTTCGAGGACAGCTATCCGGTCAAGCTCTCAGGCGGCATGCAGCAGCGGGTGGGGATTGCCCGTGCCTACTGCAACAACCCGGATGTGATATTCATGGACGAGCCGTTCGGCCATCTGGATGCACAGACCAGGTATCTGATGGAGGAAGAGATTGAGAAAATCTGCTCCAAAGAAAAACGTACAGTCGTATTTGTGACGAACAATGTGGAAGAGGCAATTTATCTGGCGGACAGGATCGTTGTGCTCACAGAAATGCCTGCTTCGGTTAAGAAAGAATACATCATCGGCCTGCCGAGGCCGAGAGACTATACAAGCGAGGCATTTCTGGCACTGCGCGAAGAGATTACACAGTGCGTGGAGGGGAATGTGGCCGAAGAGGAGGTGCAGGGTTAAAATGGATGAGAAAAGGGTGAAAGTGGAAGTAAAGGAACTGACCAAGGCATTCGGCGACCTGCTGGTACTGGACAACATTTCCTTTGATGTATACGACGGAGAATTCTTGTGTATCGTAGGGCCTACCGGGTGCGGAAAAACAACGTTTCTGAACTCCCTGACAAAGGTTTATGACATCAATAAGGGCAGTATTCAGGTAGACGGCGAGGATATCCATCCGAAGAAACATAATCTGGCATATATTTTTCAGGAGTATTCTACAATGGAGTGGCTCAACATTCAGGAAAATGTGGAATTCGGGCTGAAAGCCAAGAAGTTCCCGCCGGATAAGCTAAAGGAACGCTCTGATTATGTAATCCGGATGGTAGGGCTTGACAAATACCGGAATTATTATCCCAGCCAGCTGTCGGCGAGTATGCTCCAGAGGGTGGTTATCGCGAGAGCATTTGCAATAGAGCCGGATTTACTCCTGATGGATGAGCCATATGGGCAGCTTGATCTGACACTAAAGTATAAATTGGAGGATGAATTGCTGAAAATGTGGAAGGAAATCAGAACAACGGTCCTGTTCATCACACATAATATAGAGGAAGCTGTTTATCTGTCTGACAGGATTATCGTCCTGACAAATAAACCAACTCATATCAAAACGGAAATCATTAACGATCTCCCCCGTCCGAGAAAGGTATCTGATCCGGAATTTGTAGCACTTCGTAATCAAGTAACGGACCTGATAAAATGGTGGTAGCATGGAAAAGTATAATTTAATTATCATAACCCCGGACCAGATGCGCGCCGATTATCTGGGATGCTACGGGCACAGTACAATAGGCACAAAACATATCGATGCCCTGGCACAGAACGGCGTCCGGTTTAAAAATATGTACTGTGCGGCTCCGCTTTGCGGACCGAGCAGATGCAGTTTCGCGACAAGCACGTATTTTTCAGAGCATAATCACAGAAATTACTGGTCCACGATCTCCCCGTCCGTGCCGAATATCGTCACATCACTGAAACAGGCCGGGTACAGAACAGGGATGTTTGGGAAAAACCATTTATTCACATACTCGGAACTGCCAAAGCTCTGGGACAGTCTGGACGAAGTCTGTCTGGGCAATTACGATGGACATCCCAAATATGAACATTCTTATTCCTCTTTTACTCTGGAAAAAGACCATCCTTTCAACATTACCCACAAACTGACGACAGAAGCAATTCAGTTTGTGGAAAACTCCGGGGAGGAACCGTACTTTCTGTGGATAAATTATCAGGACCCCCACCCGGCGTTCTGCTGTCCGGGTCCATATGATACCATGTTCGATCCTTCAGAAATCGATGTGCCGGAGAGCTTCTATGCTTATGACAGTAAAAGCCAGCCGGTAAAAAATGAGGTGTTCCGTGTGCACTCGGAGATGGATCAGTGCACGGAAGATGACCTGAAAAAGGCAATCGCACATTATATGGGACAGATCAGGTATGTGGATGACAATGTGGGAAGACTTTGCGATGCACTAAAAGAAAACGGTCAGGATAAAAAGACAGTGATTCTGTTTTTTTCCGATCATGGAGAACTGCTGGGAGACTACAGGATGACCCACAAAAATCCGACATTCTATGAATGTCTTTCCCATATTCCGGCCATCCTTGTCCATCCGGACGGACGATGGAAAAATACCGTGTTCAGTGGGCTGACTGAGGAAGTAGATATGGTTCCTACCCTGCTTGAAATACTGGGCGTACAGATTCCCCCGACAATGGTGGGCAGATCCTGGGTACAGGCTCTGGACGCAGGCGATGATACCGGCAGGGACACCATTCTCTGCGAGGCAGGAGGCGGATGCCCGACCTGTCAGGAACCAATCGAGGGCTTCACCATAACGGCGCCCCATGCCCCAACCTCGTTCGGACCGGGTGCGATGATCAGGAGGGGAAACCTGAAACTTTCTGTTTATGCAGATGACCTGGGTGAACTGTACGATCTTGAGAAAGATCCGCACGAACTCCATAATCTTTACCATGACGATTCTTACCGGGCCGTCAGGGATGAAATGACACTGCTTTTGCTGAAACGCGTCATGAGCGTAAAAGTCAGAGACATCCATAAACTGGACTGGGACTATCCGCAGTATCCATATGATGTCAGGTTCGAACCACTCGAATCATTCGGGGCCGTGCTGGAAGACATCCGGGCAAGCGGTGATTATTCCTGATAGATAATATTGAAATGCTGGTGTGCGGACATCACTTCGGAAGAAGGAAGAGAGACATATAAAAGTACATAATCCGGGATGTTTCCTGTCGCCGGATAGCGGACCAAGTGATATTATATAAAAAAATTTAGAAAAAAATAAAAAAATGTTAAAAAAGGGGTTGCATTTTTATTTTTTATCATATATAATATCACTTGCGTCACAGTTAAAGGATGCAGACAAAAATTAAGAAATATGCGCGATTAGCTCAGTTGGTAGAGCACCTGACTCTTAATCAGGGTGTCCAGGGTTCGAACCCCTGATCGCGCACTTGAAGCACTGTTTTCGCGGAGTCCAGAGCCGCGGGGATGGTGTTTTTTTCGCATATAAAAAGTATCGCACGGGGGGAATAAAGACAGGATTCTTTATTCCCCCCGTATTTTTTTGTCGTATTTTTTATGAGTTTTCAGAGTCATCAGCTACCAGTAAGATGATTTTCCTGCTTTCTGCTTCTGCTATAATACGCGGGGAGACCTGGCTGTCTGTTATAATGGCGTTTGCCTCGGCCGGAGAGCAGATGTAGGAAAAATAAGTGTGGGAAAATTTGGTGCTGTCAGCCAGGATGTATGTTTGTTTGGAAACGCTCATCATGGCTCTTTTTATTTGGGTTTCGTAGATGTCCGGGGTGGTTATCCCTATGTTAAAGTCTATTCCGTTTACTCCTATGAAGGCTTTGTCCACACAAAAAGCTTTGAAGTCTTTTTCGGCTCTTTCGCTTCTGGCAGCCCAGCTGTTGGCGGGGACCTGTCCGCCTACTGTGTAGAGGTCTATGTACGTCAGGCCCATGAGTTCATAAGAAATCAATATGGAATTGGTGACAACTGTCAGTTTTTTGCCTCCGTCTTTGCGGATTTGTTTCGCAAGGTAATAACCGGTTGTGGAGCCGTCGATGGAGATTGCGTCGCTGTCTTCTAAGAGAGAATACGCATATTTTGCTATTTGCTTTTTCTGGTCGATGTTTTCGGTCAGCAGTTTGCTGACCTGTGGTTCAAAGACGGTGTTGCTCTTCTTTACAGCGCCGCCGTATATACGTTTGAGCAGGCCTTCGTCTTCCAGCTGCTTAAGATCTCTTCTGATTGTTACATCTGATGTGTTTAGCAGACTGCTTAAGTTGTCGACTCTCACTATCCCTTTCTTATTAAGTTCTTCCAAGATAAAATTTTTTCGTTCCTGAATCATGATTCTGTTCTCCATGTTCTTATAATTTATGTATGAATTATAGCATGTTTTTTTAAAAGTGAACAGTAAAAGTAAGTAAATAGCTATGAAGTGATTAATAATGTACAAAAACAAAAGCATAATTTCTGTAATTAGTCACAAAAATAAATAAACGAACACTAAAATGATTGACATCGTAAGTTTATAGTGCTAGTTTTAAGGTATAAAGATAATAAATAATAAAAAAACAAACAAAAATCATACATAAACAAAACTGATTGAACAAGAACAATCAGTTTAAATAATCATTTCAAATTACCAAAGGAGGTAAAAGATTGAAAATGAAAAGTAGAGGTTATCCATTACCTTA